>SOEU01000008.1 GCA_021646415.1 Candidatus Brocadia sp. | reverse complement strand
AATAAAATGTGCGCCCGGTTGATTTCCCTGGCCATGTGCTGCCCCTTCGAACGAAAGGCCTTCAGTTCCGCCTTATCCTCTTCGGTAAGATGTATTTCGGTTTGTCTCATACATCATATTATATGTTTCGTTATTAAAAAGTCAATATACTAGGGCCAGTAACCAATGGCAATATTGAGGCAGGGGTGTTTTTGAGTAACTATTCAGCGTATTTTCACCTACTGCCGCTACGAGCGGGCAAAATCAGGCAATTCGCCACGGAATAACATCTGTAATGCCTTGCTCAAATTTACCCCTTGTTTTCGACAGCTCGAGAGATAACTACGAATGCGGCAGAAAATCTTCGCTCCGTCCAGAGAACGAAAACAGCCCGATATTTTCTGCTGAACCTTCGTCATCCTGATATCGTTTTCAGCCAAATTATTCGTGAAGGGAACGTTTTTGTTGTCCATAAACCTCAGCACATCACCTTCATACTCCCGTAATCGTTCCAGGAGATTCCGTGCCTTTGTCCTTCTTACCCGCTCCCTTTTCCCCTCGAAAGCTTCCAGAAACTCGTAGGCCTCCTTGTTAAAGTTGTAAAGAGAGCCTTCGCTCAGCGGTATCCCCATCTGCTCTTCAAAATACTCCTGGATCCTCTTGTAGGGGATCAATTGATACTGCGACATATATACTGCATGCGCTTTCAAATCCGGCCCATACTGCACCGCCTTTGTTACCCCTTCCGGAAATGACGCTACAAACCGATTCCCCTCTGCGTCCTCAACTATTTCTGCTCGATACTCCGTTACTACCCTTGAAATCTTTATATCAAACACTTGGCGCGCTTCGTAACCTACCAACTTGTATTTGCTGCGCGGATACCTCCTCCGGTCTACTTTTATTACTTCCACCTTATCAGGCTTACCAACCTTTTCCAGCGTCACCCCTTCACGTCCCTTTTGCCCACCCGCCTTTCTCTCCCCCTTCGCCCTGCTTTCTCTCTTGCGATTCGGGTCGCTTGCGGGCGGCTTGCTGCTGTTGCGACTGTTCCGGTTAAGACGTCCCACCAGCAGAGTTATCACCAACACCAATAACTCTACCATTGACCTCATCGCCGGTGACAACCCTTTCTCCTCCGAAAGAAGCTTCTCTACCTTCTGGAGCGTTGCATCTATGTCTATATTCTCTATCGTCAATGGATGATAATACCTGTAGTAAAAGCTTCAAATCTCCTACTGCGGCTATTATACCACAGGCTTTTTCACCCATTTCTTTCACTCTATACCGCACCACAAAAGTATGGAATTCTCTGGCTGAACAAACCCCACATCCCTCTTTGCAAAGGCTTCCGATGGACTATGGCGGCCGCATTTACAGCCCTATATACCTCCAACCATACCGACTGCCTACTTTTCTCAAATTGAGTGTCAAGTAAATTCTAAAATATTTTCGCTGAATAGTTACGAAATATGAGCCTCTGGCTCACAAAGGACAGTGAAAATGACAAAAAGCGAAGGGCTCATATGACAGCACAGGAGGTATTTTCAGGTGAAAGGTATCTTTATGCTCCTCGTCATTTCATTGATATAAAAATTCTTGCCGTTCGTGAGAAATTAGATATAATGCATCAAATTATGAATTGACCTATTCAACCTTTGGCTCGCAAAAAGGGGTGTGGAAATGAAGTACAACCCCTTTTTGGTTAAATTACCCGTTGGGTTAAACAAATCAGTCCTACGATTGAAAGTGTTTAAATTTTTATTTGACATATGATTTTATAAATGATATAAAATAGCAAGTTTTAAAATGTAAAGAGACATTACGACAAAGGCAAACCCTGAGCGATCAGGGGGCGCAAAGTAAAGGGTCTTTAAACGTACAAGGATGTGCTGTAAGATAGCCTTGCTGCCGGAGATGTTTTTATAAATATCTTTGCAGTAAGGCTTTTTTGTTTAAAGGATATTTGCAAAAGGTATTTTGCGTTTAGCTGTAAATATTTCAAACCTATAATCATTCTTATAAAAATCTTAGAATTTTTGCCGATAATTTCCCTGATCACCAAAAACTTTTTAATACCTCTCCGGTCATATAAGTCAAAGATTTTAATTTTATCTTGTGGACTTTTTGAAAAAGTGAGCTATTAATAAAACCACAAGAAGCTAAAGGTGATTACAACACGAAAGAAAAGATGATAAAACATAGATATTCAATAAAAAATCAGATAGTTATATTTGTCTTATTAACTCGTTATCAGGAGAAGTACTCATGAAGCTTCCTAATTCTCTCATTGAACCTCCCGTTAATAACGAAACCACGAATAGAAAAGCGCTGGAAAAAGCATATCCGACCTATAAAAGCTGTATTAAGAATGCCTTTGAAGCAGGGCAAGCCCATATCTTCAAATGGTGGGACGAAATAACCCCTTCAGAAAAGGAGAATCTGCTCATCCAGATATCCTCTATTGACTTTCTCCTTGTAAAGAAGATCTTCAATGATGCAGTAATGAAAACCACACAAACAAGTCGAAGTAATTTAATTCCACCACAAATTATAACTATTCCTAAAAATGATGCTGAAAAAGAAATTGCACAAAGGGCAAAACGGATTGGCGAAGGTTCTTTACGGAAAGGAGAGGTTGCTATCCTTACGGTCGCCGGTGGGGATGGGACAAGATTAGGAATCAATGGGCCGAAAGGAACATTTCCCGTCGCACCAGTTAGCAGAAAGAGTATTTTCCAACTTCATGCAGAAAAAATAATTGCAGCTCAGAAAAGATACAACACCAGGATTCCATGGTACATCATGACCAGCGAAAAAAACGACTCTGTAACGCAAAATTTTTTCAAATCTCATAATTTCTTCGGATTAGAACCCCAACAGGTATGCTTTTTCACACAAGGAATGCTTCCCGTCGTGGATTTTCAAGGGAATTTACTTATGGATTCAAGATCAAATATCATAATGAGCCCTAATGGTCACGGCGGAGTACTTGTTGCCCTTAAAGGAAAGGGCATTCTTGATGATATGAAGAGTCGCGGTATTAAAAATATCTTCTATCATCAGATCGACAACGTTTTAATAAAAATTGCCGATCCCGTTTTCGTTGGATTTCATTTGAGAGATGAGGCAGATATATCATTAAAAGTGGTTAAAAAAAGACAACCTGAAGAGAAGGTAGGAATTGTAGTACATATTGATGGTCATTTACACATGATTGAATACAGCGAACTAAGCCAAAAGGATATGTATGCAAAAAATGAAGATGGCACATTGAAATACAATGCCGGGAACATTGCAGTGCACATGATGAATATTGATTTCCTTGAAAAAGTATATCAGAAAGGAGAGTCTCTCCCATATCATGCTGCAATAAAAAAGGTACCATACCTGGGTGAAGATGGCGGCATGATCGATCCCAAGGAAAATAATGCCATTAAATTTGAGAGCTTTATCTTTGATATACTAAAATACGTACAGAAAAGTGTGATTATGGAAGTTCCTCGGGAAGATGAGTTTTCCCCCGTAAAAAACATGGAGGGGGAAAACTCCCCTGCTGCATCGCAACAAGATATGGTTAATCTGTTTGGACGTTGGCTGCGAGATGCAGGCGTTTCTATTCCTACAGACTCTCAAGGCAATGTTATTGGCTTAATCGAGATTAGCCCTTGCTTTGCCCTGGATGAAGAGGAATTGAGAAATAAGGTCGATAAACGTCTGCTGTTTAACGGGAATTTAAACTTATAAAAGTCTTTATCTCGAATTATGGAGGAAAGTTTTATAACGCAAAATGCCTTTGGTCAAGTCGGCGTTGAGGCAGGAAAGATCAATGCCTTTGCGATGCTTGGCAAAAAGGGATTTGAACAGAGAAAGAAGGAAATTGAATTGCTATTCCAGAAAGCACAAAAAAAGTACCACATTTAGCACAAACTATTCGATTTGCACGCTCAAGTTGGCAGTAGGCAGAGTAAGTAGTTGACAGAAGGTGGCACTTTTATTGCCAACCGCCAACTGTTTATTGCATACTACGTCTGTTTCGTTGTGGCTCTGTAACTCTGTGCGCTTTTTAAAAACCTGCACTGTAAACGGTTTTTAGCGTGACGCCTGAAGTTCTTCAATAGTCTTTCTTACCGCATCCGCTTCCACATTCTTTGGGTCGAGTCTCAGGAATTCATTGAAAAAGTATAAAGCCTTTTGAACATCCCTTTTGTGATTGAGATAGATTATTCCCAGATTTTTGTAAGCATTGGGATAATCGGGTCTTAGTCGCAAGGCCTCCTCAATTTCCATAATTGCTTTGTCGAATAGTCCCCTATTGGCATAGACTGTACCCAGACAACTATGCGCTTCGGCATGATCTGGTTCATAATGGATGGCTAGCTTAAATTCATCCATCGAGGCGTCGAAAAGCCCCTTTTTGAAATAAGCAAGCCCAAGATTAAAGTGTGCGTCGTAATAATTTGGTTTTAATAGAAGAGCCCTTTTGAATTTCAAAATTCCTTCATCAAGAAGTCCTTTGTCAATGTAGATATTACCCATATTATTATGGGTAATGGCTGAGTTAGGATTTATTGCTAAAACATGATGGTATTCTCCCAGTGCTTCTTCTCTCCAGCCCTTCTTCTGGTAAGCCATTCCTAAATTGTGATGATACTCAGGATCTGGCTCAATAGCTATTGCCGCCTGAAACTCACGAATTGCTAAATCAGTTTTACCTTCCTGAAGGTAAATCATACCCAGATTATTACGGGCCCTGGAACTATCAGGTGATGCCTCTATGGTTTTTGACCAGAACGTACGCTGGTCCCTCCAGATTTCATTTCTCTTCATTGCGGAGAGTGAATAAAGGACAGCAAGGATTACTGTCAGGCATGTTGTGAATAGGGAAAGCGCCTTGCGGGGATTAGGATTTGAGCGGATAGGAGCATTTGATATTAGGATGCCAAGACTCCCATTTTCCCATGAAATAAAAGGGCGCACCCATTTCGGGATGCTTATCAAGATGCAAGATAGGACCATACAAAATCCTACCGAAGGGAGATAAAGGTATCTCTCGGCCATAATGTTGGCTATAGGAATGATATTCATGGTGGGAACCAGGGTAATGAAAAACCAGAGGATAAAAAAAAACAGATGCTTTGCATGATTATAAAATTTATAGGTAATTACCCCGATCGCGCTCAAGAGCGCAATGCTACAAATAAAAGTTGCGGCAAGCGGGTTTTGGGTGTGCGGTACAATATAGTCAGCATTAAAACAGACGGGAAGGAATAATAGTTTTATATATGAACCAAGAATCTTTGGCATGGTTAGCAGGTTTACCAGAAAGCTATTGCCGGGATACATCAACTGTTTCTCTACAGGATTGTGAAGCCATACGAATCTTAAAAAAAGATAAAAAACGCTCACAAAGAGAAACCCCAAATACAATTTGATGATATTTTTCTTTATCCTTCCGGTGCCATCAAAGACCCAGTCAAAAACGCAGATAATCAAAGGTAAGGTAATAGCCATTTCTTTAGAACACAATGCCAAAAGGTATGAAAATAGGGAAAGGGGATACAGGTAAGTGCGGATTTTAGATTGCGGATTTCGGAATGTTGATTGAATAAATAACAAAAAGGAAACAAGAAAAAAGACAGCGGCTAAGAGGTCCTCACGGTAACTAATTGCATTTACCGCCTCCGTTAATACCGGGTGAGAAGCAAATAAGATACCCGTCAGAAATGAAACGGCACTGTTCCTGGTAATGATAGAAAGTAACGTGTAAACAAGTACCGCACTCATTGTATGGAGTATAATATTGGTGAGGTGAAACCCCAGTGGGTTGAGATTCCATATCGAATAATCAATGAAATAGGAAAGAGTAACGACAGGGCGATAGGTTACTTCTCCCGAACTGCTGAAATAATCGTTGGTAAATAAGACCGGAAAATTTCCCCAATCTCTGATGAAATAATTATTGGTGATGGTAAAGACATCGTCGTAGACAAAGGCATTGTCGAGTGAATTGAGAAAAGTGATAACCGCCAGTGCACTAACGAGTAATATCTGTAAAATCCTTATCATGATCAAATGAGTGCTTAAAATTCATATAAATTCAACCCGGTTTCTTTTCCAATGACCTCAAAATGTCTATCCAGAGTTAAAAGTTTTGCATTATTTGAACTTGCAGTTACAGAAATGTAACAGTCCGAAAGTCCAACCATCTTGCCTTTCTGCCGGAGTAAATAAGACAATTCGTCAGCTTTTCTCCACATTTCTGTAGTATCGGGAAGAAAATCAAATACATACAAAAACTCCTTTAAGACATCAAGCTCCTTTTGGGACTTTGCACCCTGTAACAACTCAGCAAATATAATCCCCGCACAACAAACCCTGGCATTATCTATTAACTCCAAAACAACCTTATAATAGGGGGGTTTTTTCTAAAAAACTCAATCCATGCTGAGGTATCAACCAGAATCTTATCTGAGTCTTTCATCTTTATGCCTGAGTTTGTCTGCGGATTTTGTGAATTCCATCTTGCCAGCCATTACCTTTATTTTTTCCATCTTTTTCATCCGTATTTCATCTTTAATGGCTTTTACAACGGCCTCGGTTTTGCCTTTTGCCTTAACTTCTGACAGCAATTCGTCCAACAATGAATTGGGCAATGTTATGGTTGTTCTGGACATGTATTTCCTTCGCAAATTTATTGCATATATTAGCATGAATATTTATGCTATTTTCAAGTTTTTTTTAGAAATGGTTTCATTCCCTTTTCCTCTTAAAATAAAACGGTAACGACACAACGATTGCTACTGCAGTTGCCGCTATCACTTTTGTCTCTACATGGGATATCAACCAACCGCAGATCAACAGCGCTAAAATGGGAATAGCATATCCACCGGGTATCTTATAGCCCCTTTCCCATTCGGGCCTGTGTCTCCTCAGTATAATGACAGCCAAACAGGTGGGAATATACTGGAGGATACTTACCATAACACTTGCCGCAATCAGATATTTGAAACTGCCTGTTAAGCTTAATACAAGCGTTAAACCCGTATTGACGATAACAGCCCAATAAGGGGTATGATATGTCGGATGTATTTTGGAAAATATTCGGGGAAGAAATCCATCGACAGAAAGCACATAAAGACTCCGGGGACTGGTCAGGGCAATCCCGGCATTGATACCTCCAATAGAAAGCAAAGCCCCGGTACCAATAATGACGCCACCCGCCTCTCCCATAAAATATCTTGCAGCGTCTGCCAAAGGTTTGTCTGATGAGGCAAGTCCGGGGAACGTTCCTGTGGCTACGATCTGAATGGTAACATACAAACCGGTAACGAGCATCAGTACTAAAAACAGTACACGCGGAATATCCTTTTGGGGATGCCGCATCTCTCCGGCAGGTACTACGATAAACTCGAACCCGGTATAGGCATACAAAGCCATAATCGCAGCAGCACTAAAATTTTCATGAGAAAATACTGTCAGCCCTTCATTCCTCATGAATTCCCATTCATTTCCAGTTGATAAAGAAAAATTATTTTTGTTGATAAAAAATAAGCCCACGCCAATGAAGATGAGCAATGACATGAGTTTTCCCACAGTAAAGAAATTAATAATACTTGCCCCCGGTTTTACCCCAAAATAGTTAATGGTACTTAACCCTACAATCAGGATGGTAACGATGGCCTTGCTTAACCATCCATTTTCTGCTGGTAAAAAATATCTCAAATAAAGTTCAAAGCCGCTTGCAACCGATGCCCAGCCAACGATCGATGAAAGCCATATCATCCAGCCCACGAAAAAACCCACAAATGGGCCAAAGGCATCTTTGGCATAAAGGTATGCGCCACCGGTTTTATTATACATGCCGCCCATTTCTGCAAAGCACAGGGCAATAGCGAAGCAAAGGATACCGCATAGTGGAAACATCCATAAAGCATAGCTTCCGGCCAGACCGGAAAGTTGCCCTGGTAATAAAAAAATACCGGCACCCACGATGCTATTAATGCCTAAACAAATGACATCAAAAAATCCCAAAGCCCTTGTTAGACTGTGATTTTGCATATGAAACTGCTTTCGCTAACGGTTTATAATTTCGGATTGACGAATAGCCATTACACTATATAATAAAACAATTGTCATTCCTCTGAAAGCGGGAATCCGGAATCAATGCCCTTTATTAAGATACCTTATAAAATATTTTAAAGAAAAGGATTTTTATGGTGCAGTTTAGAAATTATATTCTCTTATTGCTTCCTGTTATAACGTTTCTCTTCAGCAGTAACCTCGGCTGTGGTAAAAAAGAATCAGACACACAATCTGAAACCCAACGCGCTACTTCTCTCAGGCTTGAGGGAGAAGTGCCTTCTGTCCATAAGAAAACCATGGCAGACGAAGAAATTGAAAGAAACAAAAGACTTCTGGAATCCAATCCAAACGATGCAGTGGCCCATTATAATCTGGGTCTCTTATACGATGAAAAAGGTATGCTTGACGAATCTCTTGCTGCTTACAAAAAGGCATCGGAGATCAACCCTTCTATGGTAGAAGCTCTTGTTGGGCAAGGGAATATTCTCAACAAAAAAGGGAAATCAGACGAAGCAATCTCTTTTTTCAAAAAAGCCCTTGATATTAACGCCCATTATGCAGAGGCACACGAAGGTTTGGGACTTGTGTATGTCCACAAGAAACAGGAGGATGATGCGATCAAATCATTCAGTAAAGCCATTGATCTGAATCCGGGTTTAGTGAATTCACGATACAATCTTGGTATTCTTTATACAAAAAAGACACAATTCAATGATGCCATTGCAGAATGGACAAAGGCTATTGAAATTAACCCGCAAAAAATAGAGATATATTACAACTTGGGTATTGCCTATACGAAACTCGGGAAAATGGATGACGCTATTTCTGTATGGCAAAAGGCATTGGAGGTACGTCCAGACATGGCAGACTTTCATTATGCCATTGGACTGGTACATAAAGAAAAGGGGGACTTCAATAATGCCGAGGGGTCTCTCAAAAAGGCACTCGAGGTTAATCCCAATATGGTAGAGGTACACAAGGTACTCGAAGAATTGTATCGTTCCAAGGGAATGCTGGGTGACGCTGACCGTGAGGCAGAACTTTACAAAAGCCGGTCCAGCCCGCACCACTAAACCCAAAAAATGTTAAATAAACTCCTGCTGTTGCAGCAGAAAGATCCCAAAAGAGTTATTGGTCTCATGTCGGGGACGTCCGCAGATGGTATAGATGCCTGCCTTGTGGAAATTACCGGGAATGGATTAGATACAAAGGTAAACATTCTGGACTTTGAGACCTATCCGTATCGCGATGCAACCCGCAACGCCATCCTTGAAACCAGCAATCGGGAAACGGGTACCGTAGATAAGGTCTGCCAGCTCAATGTTTACCTGGGGAAACTTTTTGCGGAAGCAGCAAAATCCATTGCGAACAAGGTACATGTTCCTATTACGGATATTGACCTTATTGGCTCACATGGGCAGACTATCTATCACTTGCCTGGCTCAATAGTGAAGCAACCTTTAACTCAGTACGAAAATGGGATTGGGGGGCAAGGGTCAGGGGTCAGGGATCATACATGGAAAGCCGGATCCGTGCTTCGCTCTACTCTTCAAATTGGTGAGCCTTCTGTCATTGCCCATGAAACCGGTGTTACTACTGTTGCTGATTTCCGCCCGGGTGATATAGCGGCTGGAGGCCAGGGGGCGCCTCTCGTACCTTATGTGGATTTCCTCCTTTTCAGGGATATAGAAAAGGGGCGTGCCTTGCAGAATATCGGGGGAATTGCAAACGTTACCTTCCTGCCTCGTGACTGCGGTATTCATGACGTTATCGCCTTCGATACAGGCCCGGGCAACATGGTGATTGATCGTATCACGGAGCTTGTCACAAACAACGCAACTCACTTCGATGAAGGTGGCAGACTCGCAGCTGCGGGATCAGTGAATGACAGGCTTTTGGCTGCCCTCCTTGCTCATCCGTATCTGGTTGAGTCTCCCCCAAAGACTACAGGAAGGGAAGTGTTCGGGGGACAGTTTGCAGACAATCTCCACAAAGATGCCGTACGTTCCGGCATCGACGGCCTCGATATCCTGGCAACCGTTACCATGTTTACGGCGCGCACCATTGCAGACAGTTACAAGCAGTGGATTTTACCAAAGCATCATATATCTGAAATAATCGTTTCAGGTGGTGGAGTCTATAATGCCACCCTTATAAAATATCTTATGCAATATTTTCCTCCCTCTGTGAAAATACATTCCATCAGTACCTTTGGTATTGCACCAAACGTCAAGGAAGCCCTCGCCTTTGCCATTCTGGCTAATGAAACAATTTCCGGAAACCCGAATAATATCCCCGGCGTTACAGGGGCGAGGGAAGCGGTTATAATGGGAAAGATTATACCGTGAGTATTTCCTTGATAAATAGTTCCTCTCTTTTTATACTTAGGAGTAAAAGAAAAACTTTAGAATTATAAGAAGAAAAAGTATAAAAAATCCCTTATCCATGCCTGATATGTAAGAAAAAAAGGCATTTTGCTTTTTCTGTGAATAATCACGAGAATACCATTTTTTTGCCAAAAGGAACAGCGCATGAAATCAAAATTTACATTTAACTATTTGCTGACAATATTCCTTTCCTTATTTTCTGTTTCCTGCCTTTTCAACAGCTTTAATACTACCTTTGGTCTGGAACCCAGGTTTGAAAAGCGGGCAGCAAAAGAAGATACGAATTACAAGTTCCGATTATCAGGGATTGTTAGTTCCTATGTTAATAGATTGTATGTAGACCCTGAGCGCATCAAAACGGCGGAAATGCTCAAAGAGGCACTTTCGTGGGAGGAAAGGATTATACCGGAAGTTTTGGTCGACTTTCCTGAAAGTACCAACACAGGAAAGGTTGCTGTTGACGATCTTTCAAAAACATATGATCTTTCTAAAATTCACCGTCCTAAAGATATGGTTGAGATTCTCAATGATGCCCTTACCTTCATTAATACGAACCGCCAACCCATAGAAACCCTTACCGCAAGTGACATTGAATATACTGCAATTAACGGTATGCTTACACAACTGGATCCCCACTCCGTTATCCTGCCACCCAAGGAGTTTAATGAGTTTAAGATAGGTACTACAGGTAAGTTTGGCGGATTGGGGATGGTAGTCGGTTTACGGGAAGGCGTACTTACGGTAATATCACCGATTGAGGGTACTCCGGCAGCAAGGGCTGGCATGAAGGCTGGAGACAAGATTATCGAAATTGATGGAGAGTCAACGGTCAACATGAACCTTACAGAGTCCGTTGGAAAATTACGGGGGGACCCCGGAACTGAAGTTACGCTCTCAGTTTTCACCGAAAAGACAACCCAACCCAAGCTGGTAACGCTCAAACGTGAAATTATTGTTATTCCAACGGTAGAATCCGCATCTCTGGAAGGCGATTTAGGCTATATAAAGATAAGAAACTTTCAGGATGATACCTCTCAATGTCTGAATGAGCATTTAAAACGTTTGAAAACATCCACTAATAAATTAAAAGGGTTGATCATCGACATGAGAAATAACTCTGGGGGGCTATTGGATCAAGCCATTGAGGTTGCCGATAAATTTCTCGGAAAAGGTGCTATTGTAATTACGGTTGGTCCAAGTGGCCATCCAAGAGAGGTGCAAGAAGCGAGAAAAACGGATACAGATGAAGAGCTTTACCCCATAGTGGTGCTTGTCGATGCCGGAAGCGCCTCGGGTGCAGAAATTGTTGCCGGGGCGCTTAAGGAAAACGACCGTGCAATAATTGTCGGTGACAGAAGCTTCGGCAAGGGTTCTGTCCAGCAGCTCATTGAACTTATGGATGGTTCAGCATTAAAATTAACCATTGCTAAATATCTCACCCCTTTGTCTACAGATATTCAGTCGGTTGGTATTACTCCCGATATTAAACTTGTTCCTGTAACCGTTGCAAAAGACAATATCAACCTCTTCCGGGGGATTGTTGCCCTTCGCGAGGAAGACCTCAAACAGCATCTCGATGAACATCGCAAAGATGAAACTTCTTTTGCCACACTCAGGTATTATTTAGAAACTAAAGAAAAGGATAAAACTGAAGAGGCAGAAGAGGAGGCGGAAGATCCCTATAAGCTGCCGGATTTTAATACGGACTTTCATGTCATTTTTGCCAAAAAATTACTCACAAACGCAACTGCCTGGCAGCGGGAAGCATTTTTACGAAATTCTTCATCCATTATTGAAGAAACTGCCCGATCGGAAGAAAAGAAAATTGCTCAGGCACTTCAAAAATTTGATATTGATTGGTCTGCCGGTATAAGCACAGGGACGGCAAAAACGAATGTTTCTTTTTCCACAAATCCTGCAAACGGACGGGTAAAGGGTGGTGACAAGATTACTCTTACCATAAATGTGACAAACGTTGGAGAAACACCATTGTATCAGTTGCGGGGTATATCATCGAGCAAAAACGGACTCTTCGACAAGCTCGAGTTTATCCTTGGGAAGATAGAACCGGAAGGTACGAAATCATATTCCACAACAATAGAAATCCCCAAAAATTCTCTCGATAGAGAAGACGAAGTCTCTATCAAGTTTGAAGAATTAAATAAATGTAATCCTAAGGATATCAAATTTAATATTGTTACAGAGGCGCTCCCAAGGCCACTTTTTGCTTATTCATATCAGATTCTGGATACGGTAAAGAACTCCTCAAAAAACAATGGGGATGGATTAATACAGAGTGGAGAGGATATTGATCTGCTTGTCCTTGTAAAAAATATTGGAGAAGGAGCTGCCGAAAAAAATGTAGTTACCTTAAAAGATTTAAGCAACAAAGAAGTTTTTATAAAAAATGGCAGGGCAGAAATAGGGACATTAAGTCCTGGGGAAATAAAAGAGGTAAAACTGTCTTTCGTTGTAAAAGAAACAATGCATTTGGATAAGTTCAGTGTGGATGTGGTTATCTCTGAGATGATTTTCGGGACGTTCATAACCGATAAACTCACCTTCCCCGTCATAGCAAGCAAGTCTAAAATGACCCAGACTTCCGGCCTTGTAAAGGTGCGGAGAAATCATACTCCTTTGTATGGCGGAATGTCTTTTGATTCTCCGGTATTATCAATGATGAAGGATGGGACCCGTTTGGCATATAATGCAAAAACCCATGAATGGTTCCGCATAACGCTTCCAGGTGACCGGTACGGGTGGGTATCGGCAAAAGAGGTTGTCGAATCGAATGGTGCACGGACAGAACCGACTGCCGTAGAACCTTATCTGCAACGTGTGCCACCTGTGATTACCTTGAGCAAATCCTTATCAAATATATTATTTGGAAACGATCAGTTACCGCTAGCGGCTGCCATAGAAGACGATATCTATGTGAAACATGCCTATGTGTTGATTAATAACGACAAGGTCTTTTTCAAGTCCAATAAATTTCCTACACCGAAAGAACAGGCCCGACTGGAAATCAATACAAACCTCCTTTTGAAGGAAGGGCCTAATGTTGTAACGATCGTTGCACGCGATGATCATGACCTTGTTACCGTCAAATCATTTGTTGCGACGAGAGGTATTACTGTTGCGAAAGGGTTATAATCTTAGATGTCCTTTGATTGGGTATTCTCAAAAGTGCAGGGGCGAACGGCCGCTCGCCCCTGTCTATTTGGGGAGGATTTATATCACACCGGACTTTCGTGCAAAATAATTACGAAAGCTATTTTAACTTTTGGTAATATTCACTCAATACCTTTGCAACCTCTGGTCTTGTAAAAGTGGGTGGTGGAGCTTGTCCTGCACTCAGCATTTTACGGACTTCTGTACCACTCAAAATGACGTGATTGGACGAGTCATGGGGACATGTTTTATAAGAAGCCATACCGCTGCAGGCTTTACAGTAGAACGTATGGTCAAAAAATAACGGTGTAATTCCTATCTCCTGCGGATCAAATTCATCAAAGATGTAATGGGCGTCGAATGTTCCGTAATAATTCCCGACGCCTGCATGGTCTCGACCCACAATAAAGTGTGTGCAGCCATAATTTTTTCTTACGAGAGCATGAAAGACGGCCTCCCGAGGCCCTGCATACCGCATAGCTGCGGGAAATACCGACAACATTGCCCTATCTTTTGGGTAATATTTCTCTAAGAGGATTTCATAACTTTTAATCCTCACATCTGCAGGTACATCGTCACTTTTTGTTTCCCCTACCAAAGGATGCAAAAAGATGGCATCCACGATCTCCAGTGCGGATTTCTGGATATATTCATGGGCGCGATGTACGGGATTACGAGTTTGGAATCCAACCACGCGTTTCCAACCCTTTTTCACGAACAATTCCCTTGTCTCAACTGGATCCAACCGATATGATAAAAAATCGGAAGGTTTTGCTCGATTGACTACGCTAACCTTGCCACCCAGAAGATATTCTCCCATTTTATAAACAGCATCCACGCCAGGATGTTTTCTATCATCCACACCATAGACTTCCATGGATTCTTTCGGTTTGTCGTGATGAAAGATTTCCTCCAGATGTAAAATGGCGATCACCTCGTTGGCTTGATCTGCGAGGGCAACATCTTTGCCTGGCTTGAGCCCTTCGACTTCCTCTTTTGTAGCTGCGAGAACAACTGGAATTGACCATGGCAATCCATTGGCCAACCGCATGTTGTCTACCACATTATCGTAATCAGCTTTACACATAAATCCTTCCAGAGGACTCATTGCACCAACCGCAATCATGTCAAGGTCTGACATCTCACGGGAATTTAGCTGGATTTTTTTCATGTCGTAATGAGTTGCTTTATCCAGGAACATTTCCCGTTCTTCCATGGAAACAATTCTATTAACAAGCTTACCCCCATGTGGGGCAATGTTTTTAACCGTCATTCTTTAATCTCCTTTCAAATATCTTGCCTGAATAATAAATTCTTCCTGATGCCCCTCGGCGTCCCATATTGTCCAAATCGTTTTGTCGCGTTTCAGCCGTGCTTTCAAAGAAGAGCCACCACTGCATACCTGGAAAGGTAGTCTCAGTTCAATTGCCTGCACCGGACATTCCTTCACACAGCATGCACAGGTCCAGCAAGCAGACTGATCACGAATAGTTGCTTTCATATTTTCTTTACGATAACATAGGTCTCCGGGACAGATACGTTCACATCGTGCCTCGGGTAATCCTTTGCATCCGTTACAAATATTTTCATCGATGAAGATACTCATGAGCACAAAGGCCTTTCCACCATTTTTATTTCGTCCGTAGTTGAATCATAGAGAGAATTAACAAAGGTAAGCCATCGGCAATTATCTTTTTCTGGATAATCCAATCGGGTCTGATAGCATGCCCATCGCGACTCCTTGCGGTAGATCAGATGTTCAACCAATACCCTTGCAACATCAATTCTATCTATGCATTCCAATGCCTCAACCAAATTATAATTATTTACGGCTGTCATATCTTTTATGCGGTCCCGCAAGCATTTCAACAATCGTCTTGCTTCCAGCAGCCTTTCCTCATGAAGCGCGTAATTCATGGAAATACCGCCGGCATATTCGTCCATAATCTTTTGGAGTCGTTCCCGTACCTCCTGGGGTGAAATGCCTGTTTTTTTCGTTAAAGGTGCCAGGGCCCGGGCTTTTTCTCCTTGAATTACCTCAGTGTCTATATCTTTCAATGTTACATCTTTTATGTCTTCCATGGCTGTCGTTACCGCAATACGCCCCTCAACCCAGCTTCCACTAACGTATTTTTTCGGTGCACCACCCGCAACCTCTCCAGCAGCGTAAAGACCAGGAATGGTTGTCCTTCTTTCTTTATCAATCCAATATCCTGCCTGGCAATGGCCACCCACAATAAAAGGTTCCGTTCCCTGAATTTCCACGGGTTTATGCCGGGGATTCATGCCCTTGCTCGCCCACAAAAGGATGATTTGAGGATTCATATTCAAGAAATCTTCTTTTAATCTTCTTTCGTCGGACTCGTTCAAAGTAGTTGTATCCAGATAGCAGGGGCCCCGCCCCATTTTCTTCTCTTCTATTGTTGCCAGAACCCTGTGCTGTGTCAGGCACTTGTTCCCCCCCAGGTGTTTGTAGTAGAGTTCCAGATAATCCTCTGTGCGCGCATTGATCTGTTTTGCACGCGCTCCTATGGCAATGGTACCAGTTGGTGCATTTACATCCTTTACCCGTAAAGCAACAAACCGATTCTCAAAACTCGTCATTTCCGCTCCGATGCGTATTCCCATGGCGTACCCAGTACCCACATTCCAGGGGCAATACCATATTAAATGCCGTGCCTCCCCGGTATTGTTTGGTTTATAGATACCCGAAGCACCGCCAGTCGCCACAATAACAGCTTTGGCCCTGATTACGTAAAACGTACTGTTTTTTACTCCATATCCAAATGCCCCACGGACGCGGTCACCATCGTAAATAAAATTTGTTGCTACAACACGATTTAACACCAGGGCAGAGGTTTTTTGTACAGCCTCTGCAAGGATGGGTTTTAACCGCTCACCGAAAATACGGATACTGCGTTTTCCGCGCATCTTGTAAGTACCGTCCTCGTTCTTTTCAATGGGAAGCCCCATATCTTCAACATCTTTGACGGCCTTATTGAGTCCTTGGACAATGCTGTAAACCAGGTCTTTTCTTATAATGCCCTCAAACTGCCGCTCAACATACGCAACATATGAGTCGGGGGTTTGTCCGGCATGTAAATAAGCATTGATGGCATTTAACCCCATGGCCAGGCAACCGCTGCGCTCGATATGTGCCTTTTCCATTACAACAACATTACAGGTAGGGGATTTTTTGTAAATCTCCACAGCGGCAAAGCATCCCGCTGCTCCACCGCCAATGATTAATATATCGGTATCTATATGTGAAATACTCATAGGGGTAACATCAAGAATTTTATAAAAAAAGTTATACTACTCATATTTTATTCCCATGTCAATTTTAAAACAAATTAGAGAAAAGAAAAACAAGAGAGGAAACTAATGGGAATTGAAAGGGGGGGGTCGGATTTCGGTAGTTGAATTTCGAATTTGTCAAAAAAAACAAACGATAACATTTGTTACCCGGTACCGGGTAACTCTTTTTTGGTAACGGCTACGCCACATCATGGTTACATTTCCCTGTTTGAGATAAAAAGGATGTTTCTGTGCCCTACAGAATCTTTTCCCAGCACAAATACAGGCATTTCAAGACATTCTGATACCTTCCTGAAATCCTTCTCCTGTATAAAAAGAAACACCCGTTCGTTTGTATTCAGAAATTGTTTTAAGTCATCCAGCCCATGCATAACTTCTATGTAATTCCTGTTTGTATAGAACAGATAGGGATCCCTGAAGAAATTGTACATGGCCAATTTATCTCCGGAGTTTATCATGGAATTGGCCTTATCGCAAATTTCTTTTGCTGATTTATACTGGTTCAGGACGGGGATAACCTGCAAGGTGCTTATGTTAAAAACGGCAAAAATAACAAAAATGAGGGTAAAAAGGAAAGGAATTATCCTTGCGTACTTCACAAAACGTAACATGGTAAAGCCGCCAATCAGGAGAATGATTACAAACGGAATTGTTGTGGTCGTATACTGAGGGAAGATTTTGTACACCGCGATCGGTAAAATAATTCCAGATGCCAGCGATACAACACACAGGGTATAGCACGGATAATAACCTATTTTTTTAAAAGGTTTCTCCCGGAATTGTTCAACAAATTCATTCAAAAACCAGGCTGTAAGCAAGGCTGCACCGGGATAAAGGGGAAGGACATAGATGTCTCTTTTTCCCGACACAACAGAAAAGAAAACAAAAATAACGGTAAACCAAATAAGAGGTAACAGGATACTCCGGATCTTTTCCTGTCCTTTTTTTGAAAACAGATATATTGCAATACTCGGGATAAAGACACTCCAGGGTAAAAAGTTAATCGGAAAATTTATGAAATAATAATACATTGGTCTTTTATGGGCAAATGAACTGGCAAATCTCCCGACATTCTGTTTGAAAAGGATTTGGTAAGTATATTCTTTGCCGCCATAGATACTTGCCAGATAGACCCAGGTGAATACAATAAAGACAAATATCAACCCACCTATCCAGGGATATGTTTTTTTTAATATCCCGATATCTTTTTTCAAGAGGAGATACGTTAATACAACACAAAAAGGGAGGATAAAACCAACAGGCCCCTTCGTAAGAACTCCCAGGGCCATGAAAATATAAAAAAGTGTATAATTTCTTCCCCTGCTTTTTTGTTCGGTATATCCTCTATAAAAGCACAGTATCGCCATTGTTACAAAAAACGTAAGAAGGACATCAAAGGCCACGCGATGAGCCATCCAGAGGAACTTCGAACTGGTGGCAAGGATGAGTGCTGATAATAGACCTATTCGTGTGTTTTGATATAATCTTTTACTAAAATAAAATATTGCCAGACAGCAACCGATACCCGCAAAGGCTGAAGGCAGGCGGGAAGATAATGCCGTAATCTTTCCAAAAGGAACTGAAAATACATTGATGAGCCAAAATAAGAGCGGGGGTTTATCAGGATAAGGCACACTGTTTAAGTGAGGGACGATAAAGTCACCGCTTTCCCTCATTTCTTTGGAAACTTGTGCATAGCGAGGTTCATCGGGTGCCCACAAGTCCCTTTTCCCAATATTGAACAGGAAGAGAATTGCTGTAAACAATATGATACACGTTGCTATTATTCGGGTATTGCTAACAGTGGTTGTTGAACTCATTTTTAAAAGCAACTGCAGATTTCAGATTACATGGATACATAAGTGTCTGTAGTGATAAGAGGTTAAGTTGATTATGCTACTGAAGGAACTCCTATGCCCTAAGGCATTGTAATTTTCCGGATAAAGGTTTCCAGTTGAAGCATTATACAAAAAATATCGTTAAAATCAAAAAGTAACCTTCAATGATTTTTTGAATGAATTTATATATGGCAGAAAGGTAAGCGTGCAGTTTAGGTTTTGTGCTGGCCTGCGATGTTTCCCGGGCATTTTGCATCGTTCATCTTCCGGGTGTTTTAGAGAATTCCGATCATCTTAGCGGCGCTCATTCTTATGTACCGTCCTTAACTGCCGCAGTTTCCAGCCAAGTCCTACCAGCAATAACACGCAAGCCCAGAAGGTATTGCCCATTGCCTTAAACATCTCAAATCCGGGCACAGGTAGTGTGAAGCTAAGAAGGAGCAAACAAGCGATAAACCATATTAACATCATATTCCTCGTTCGGGACGGATTTGGCAAAGTATGCTGGATATTCAAGGCAACTGTGAGTGGGTATAAAAGCCAGACATAAAAGTACGTGAAAGAAAGTGGTGTAAAGATAAGGATTAGTAATATCAGCATTGCGTACTCGATTGAGTCACTGCATGCCGTTCGTTGTGTGTAGCGCGGCATCGATGCAACGTAAAATAAACACAGAGCAAGACCTACAACGACAATAATCATATTGACGTACTTGAAATCAAGATTTGCCAAGTTTATGTAGCGTGGGTTCTCTTTTGACCGGGAGACATCCACAGGGCGCA
The DNA here is from genome assembly GCA_021646415.1 of Candidatus Brocadia sp. NCBI lineage: Bacteria > Pseudomonadati > Planctomycetota > Candidatus Brocadiia > Candidatus Brocadiales > Candidatus Brocadiaceae > Candidatus Brocadia > Candidatus Brocadia sp. The sequence goes on along the minus strand of SOEU01000008.1, from coordinate 137,794 downwards.
ATAGCCGATTGGCAACAGCAATCAGCGACTGGTTTTTCCAACTGTACCCGCGGCTGGGGCGTTGGGCAATCGAATCTGCATCATAATGAAATACCATGCCTTCACTCCAGGTCATAAGATCCTGAAGATTGCGCTGAAACCCCCGGAATGGAGCAGGCAAGAGCACGAGGAAAAAGAACAGGAACGCAAGCGTAAACAGTGTTGCTTTCCAATGCCGACGGTACACGAAGTATGCAATGGAAAGGATAGGGAACGCTTTGATTGACACAGCCGCTGCAATCAATCCTCCTGCACACCATTCTTTTTTCAGTCGAAGACAGGCAAATGCTCCAAGCATACACGCCAATAGCAATAAATTGGGTTGTCCCAGCAGATAAATGTCCCAGACGTACGGTGTGCAGCATACGGTTGGTATCATGTATAGGAGCGGATGTTGTCGTAGTGCCTTCCCTGTAGTAAGATATAGTGATAAGAGAATACTTGTGACCCATGCCGCTGAGTTTACAAGCACAAGAATCCCAATGAACGGTAATAGTCCAAATACACTCAGAAAAGCGAAACAGACGGCTGCTGTGGGCGGATACATGAAATGAAACATTTCATCTCCGCCTTTCTGGTATATGTCGCCATGGTGAAGTGCGATCTGTCCAACTTCATACCATCTGCCGTAGTCTTTCATGTGATCATGGGTGTGGCTGCGAAAATAGTTGGTGATGGGGACAGCTGAGAACCCTATGATGGCAACTGCAAAAATGATGATCTGTAGCTTATAGGTATAGGGGTATAGGGCATTTTTTATATTCATCTAATCACATCTCCTTTTTGCCATAAATCAATCATCAACCAACAGTAGATGCTTGGTGGTATTGCAAAGATATACAGATGAGCAGAAAGATTTTGGAAGATAGATTTGTAGCATATTTCGTTAATTGTTGCAAATGTTTCCTTGTTTAGAGTTGTAGCAGATTGCTATTGTCCGGGTGTTATTACCGGAGGATACCGGATGCATCTTCTTTTCTAAAGCGTTTATTCAATATCAGCTTATTTAAAAGCTTGTACCGTATCAGGGCCGTGTAAAGTCTTGGTTGCGGAATGGTGCAAAGACTGCAAAAAAGATTGGGACAAGAATCCCATAGAGACCTTTCGTCACCGCTCTCTGCCATTTCGTGAACAATCTCTGCATGGCGGATCTAGTGGCTCGCAAGATGTCTCTCCTGACCGAGGGCTGGAAATATAACCAAACCGGAAACGACAACCAATGCGAGTATATCAAAGAAATTTTTTTGCCGTTTTCTGGAATTTTCCTGCATACAGAACTTCCTTTTTTCATTCAGTCTTTTTCTAATACGACATGCGTATTATTCTGACATATGGCATGAAACTTCTTTTTATGAATCCATTCCTGCTTTTTCTGATAATCATTTATACTCATTACGACATAAAGAGGACATTCTTGATCAGAAATACGTTTTTTAAATCTGGTATCTGCCTCTATTTCCAGCACATTTTTTCCCACTGTAAAAGACAAGACTTGGCATAGTTCGCCCGTAACTGAAAAGCATATAATTCTTCTTGTCTGAAAGACAATTTTCCACAAATCCCTTTGTGGACCGAAAGGTTCCTAAGTATTTCACTGAATAAGCCATGGCAATACCCAGAACGAAGCAATTTCTGAGACAAAAGACCTTTATGGCTTGGAGAAAACGCCTGCTCATGAAGAAAGTATAGAGCGATATCACAGTCCCGATGAAAAGAACCATAATGAGAACGACCAACTGAATTGTGGATAAACCACGCACGGTTAGTGCCCATTTTAGCATGACAAAAATTAACACCAGGGGAATCGTTGCAGACACGGACAATGCAAGCCACAATATCCATAAGTACCTTTTCCCGAAAGTGTCTTCCGTATCCCATCGGGAAAGTGACTTGGTCAGTAATGCAATGGAAGGGGAAATGGGAAGGATATAGGTCATTTCTTGCGAAAGTAATGCAAGGACTTGTTAGAGATAACCAGAAGGGAATACCCCATGCACAAATAATACCAAGGAAAATCGGGAATCCCGGTAGATACCAAAGACACCTGATATGTTGAAAGTCGCGTATCCATAAGAGAAAACCCATGGTAATCAGGATAAACAACAAGATACATATCGGCCCTTTTACCAGAAAAACCATACTCAGGAGAAAATAAAGAAATAACTTTCTGAGGTTATTTTTATTAGTTTCCGCATATTCAATGAAGAAAAGGTAAAGGCTGGCACAGACAAAAAAGGTCAGTAGCATATCCGTGATACATAACCGGGAAATGAAAAGGAATAGTGGGCTGGCCATCAGTATCATGTCAGCCAAAAATCTATTTTTGCGGTCTTCAAGTCGTTTTCCCCCTGCGCAGATGATCGATAGATAGGCGAAGAGAAGAAACGGGAACCCAAATAAAAGGAACAGGAGGGAATTTCCGACAATCCCCACTCCAAGAAGAATCAAAAGATTTCCTGCAGGAGTTTTGTGCGAATTGACCATGAGTTCATGGTTTTCCATCCTTCATGATATACCCTACACCCTTAATCGTATGAATCAGTATCCAGAGAAAGGTCTGCAACCGTTAATCGAGTTTGGCAATGAACCTTTCCCCTTTTGATCAATGCCCGCACCCGTGCCATCAGTTCTATAAAAGAATTCGAATTTGGATCATAAAGTAACACGATATCCAAAAAGTACTTGGATTACATTCCGAGGTTCGTTACAATTACAGCTTTAAGCGCCTAACTGCCACCCTTTAGCAGTCAGACAGATGCTGCTTGCTGACAACTGATAACTGATGCTTACAGGATTTGTATTTGCTTTTAAAACTGAACTCAAATGTAAAATGCATTTACCGTTTGTATAGATAAATGCCATGATGGATTCTATTATTTTTTCTCATAAAGACCAACAATACAAGACCGTTTTTTTTGAAACCTTCGGTTGCCAGATGAATAAGCTCGATGCCGAGCTTTCGTTAGGGCTATTGCAGGAAGAAGGCTATAGAATTGTTGACAAGGCTGACGAAGCCGATGTCATCCTGTTTAATACGTGCAGCGTGCGCCAGCATGCCGAGGATAAGGTATATTCCCATCTGGGGGCATTAAAAAAACTCAAGAAAAGATCCCCCGAAGTTATTGTGGGTGTTCTTGGATGCATGGCTCAAAAAGATGGTGAGGCTATATTTAAACGTATGCCTCATGTAGACCTCGTCTGCGGAACGCGTATGTTTTCACGGTTACCCGAACTGCTTTTAAAGATTCAAAATCATGGTTCGCATGTCCTTGCCATAGATGAGGATCAAATTGTTAATGTAAAGAGGGCAGTGACCTACCGGCCGAATATTTATCAGGCATTTGTCACGGTTATGCGGGGTTGTGATAACTTTTGTTCCTATTGTATTGTGCCCTACGTGCGGGGACGGGAGATCAGCCGGACAATCGACGATGTAAAAAAAGAGGTGCAAGCACTTGTATCGAATGGTTGTAAAGAGGTAACCTTGCTGGGGCAAAATATAAATTCTTACGGGAAAGGTTTGAGTGGAAATGTTACACTGGGAGACCTGCTTTCCGAATTGAATGATTTAGACGGGCTCGAAAGAATACGGTTTGTGACCTCCCATCCGGCAGACATGTCCCGTGATCTCATTCGTACTATGAGCCGTTTGAGCAAGGTCTGCGAACACTTGCACATGCCTGCCCAGTCAGGTTCTGATCATGTCCTCCAAAGAATGCGGCGGGGTTACACAGCGGGTTACTACCGTGATTTGATCTCTTATGCAAGGGAATTAATTCCTCATATTGCGGTAGCCAGCGACTTTATTGTGGGTTTCCCGGGAGAAACAGATCAGGATTTTCATGAAACGGTACATTTGATGGAAGATATCCGTTTCCAGAACTGTTTCATATTTAAATATTCGCCACGTACCGGTACGAAGGCGGCCGGGCTGGAAGATGATGTGCCCGATGAGGTAAAAAGGACGAGAAATATAAAGTTATTGGCATTGCAAAAATGTATCAGCCTGGAAGAGAATAAGGAAATAATAGGCAAGAATGTGCAGGTACTTGTCGAGGGCGCCAGCAAATCCGATTCAAATAAGTTGTCCGGTCGGACACGGCAAAACCACATTGTCATTTTCCATGGCCCGGCGGATCTGGTTGGAAGACTGGTAGACGTTATGATATATGATGCAACAGATCTTGCCTTGTACGGTAAGCTGGGGGATTATTTCAAACCGAACGAGCGGAACACGTAGTATGACATGTAATCATGATTTCATACTGGTAGCGCAACCGTCTCGGTTGCACGAAAAAGTTGCCAGCATCCCTCCCTTATGTCCCCTTCTCAGAGGGGGAGGTTAAAAGTTGCTGCCAAAGGCAGTCTGATTAAACGTTAAGGAAATTCAAAGTTATGCAGTAGGAGCCAACTCCCGTTGGCGACTTGTGGCGCTTGCACACCGTCATGAATTGCCGGTCGCTGTCAGGAGACGGCTCCTACCGTAGGCATTTTAACCTTCAAGCCAGTGTAGGGTGCATCCTACGCACCAAAACAATCCATCGTATCGTATGGATGGTGCGTAGGACGCACCCTACTCAAGCTGCCCTCGTTGGGACAGGCATCCTTGCCTGTCATTATCGCAAAGAGAAATCTTATGATGTCAAAATTCCTCATATTTGTTTGGAATGACAAGAAAGTCGTTAGGTTTTGGTTCTTTACAACCCAACCTAATTTATATCGCTGTCTGGCGAACTGATGTTTACGCTACATATCCTTCCTGTTAATTCACCTCAATTTTAACCACCTTAATCCAAAAACTACCTGAATTTGTTTTGAAAATACACGGCGAAAGGCTTATATTTTAAGCTGACAAGGATAATTGCTGAATCTGTGGTTCCGGTAGCTACTCTTCAAAACTTGCCCCATCTGTAAAGATAAATGTCTGCAATAATTTTAACGTTTTTGAGGTGCCTGCTATGAGTATCTTTAAAAAATAATTTTGACATTTTTAGCAAAAATATAAATAAAACTAACCCTGTCAGGATTTAAAACCCTGACAGGGTTGACTCACGAATTTCATGCTTCGGTTTTTGTCTTTTTCCGACACGTTCAGGTGTTACTGTAAAAATTGGTGTAATTGTAGTATCTAACGTCCTAAACGACTTTTCACTTCCATACAAAAAGAATTTATATTCTTCTTCACTAAGCACTGTTTACCTTGTATATATTCTATAGTAATAAGTTGTCGCTGCTTGCAGCCCTCTTATTCTTATACTTACCTTAACTAGATCGATAGAATCAGTACTGCTTTCATCGCGTGCCCCAGCCACAAATACCCTCTCTGTGTACAACCCACTTGTTGTACCGTATTCAGAGTATACGGCTGTTCTTGCGGGAGTTGATAATTCCACTGAACAAAGTATCCCATTTAAAGTTGCCGAGTCTGATATTATGTTAGTTGCTGGTTGTGTGTGTACTGTAAAAGGCGGTTCATAAGGTAGTTGTGTTGGCGTTACCGTAATCGTAGGTGTAGTTTGTGCAAGTGCTAACTTCAAATCTTCAATCGACGCTAAGGATAGGCTCAAAACAAAAATCGCACAAACTACGAACAAACTATACACAATTCTAAAAAATATGTTTTTCATTTTCTTATCTCTCAATTTATTTATAAAATACTTTTTTTCAGAAAGCAAACCAACGTAAGAGGTATTTTATGTCATTGCCGGTTAATTTTTGTAACAATAATATTTAAAGATACTTACAGCATAATACTGAGCGAATTCAATAACCATCAATGTAAATAATGTCGTATCTTTACGACTTTAAAATCTTTGTTAAATCACAATGTTATTATGAAAGTGTGAAGGAAATGCTTTGCACTTACCTTAAGGAAAATGCAAAAATTATTGCGAAAAAAGTAGGATATTCGGTAAGATTAGGAGATATAAAATTTATGCGTGATAAAACAAAAGAATCGGTTTTGAAGAAACAGGAAGGGAAATAGATGTCGGAAAATTTTGAAAGACAGAAAGAACTGAGTAAAAGAGTTTTAATTCCAGGTGAACCCAAACCAGCCGCGCGAAAGGCAACTGGTCAAATTCAACTGGCGCCAATGCAACTCTTATACATATTTTCTTTCGGTGCAATAGTGGGGTTTGCCATTTTTGTGGTAATTTGGATTATCGCAGGTTTTTCAAAATGGACAATTACACTGCCCTTCATAGCTGGATTTTTTGGTGTAGCCATCGAAATGATAAGACGGAAGTATAAGGTTTAATTGCAAGTATTTATTAAATGATTTATGAGAGGTAATGAGAAATGAAAGTAACCATGGTAGGAATATCAGGATCTGGCAAAACAACGTATATGTCATCGCTTTACGAGACATTGGGGGATGCGGGTCAAAATGACGCAGGTTTTTACCTTGCCCCGCGTACCGTCCAACAATTTGATAAAGCGATACTGAGTGTCGGTGATTTTAGCAGATTCTCACTTGTCGATAAATTCAAATGGCCGGACGGTACACAACAGACAACGGTATGGCCTTTCACCGTTTACTATAATTCAAAGCCGGTAACGTATTTTGATTGGATTGATTACAGGGGCGGTATTCTAACAGAAATTACCGATATCCTTGATACGAACGACACTTCAGAGGCGACAAAATCCGAAATTAGTGAACTGGCTTCTCACATTGAGCTTAGTAACGCCGTTATCCTTGTCGCCGATGCATTTGCCCTGACGTATTACTCCAACATTAAAGAAGCAAGGCATCGGTCAGGGGCCCGCAGGATTCACGAGATATTTACGACCTATAGCAGGTTGTATCCCAATAGAAATTTAACATTCGTAATAATGCTGACCAAAGCCGATACGGTTGACCCCAGATGGAAAAGTGATAATTATGCACCCTTGATAGAGCGTGGGATGGAAGTATTCAATCAGATGGTGTCTTTATGTAAACAAAATCCGACCTGGGAGGGCGGTATTGTTCCGGTCTCCGCGGTAGGTGAAGGGAATGCCAGGAGGACTGTTATTCCCACTGGAGATATGATACATCCTTTTAAATCCGAGGATAAGATTATAGGATTTCCATCGCCTCTGAATGCGGAACATGTGTTATTTTACTGTTTGGGACAAACATTAAAACAGATGAAAGTGGAGGCCCACAAGAGTATAAAACAACGTGAAAAAGAACTTTCTGAGGTACTGAAAAAGGCAGGACTGGTGAATAAAATCTGGTCACTGATCATGCGTAAACCTGATGCCGAAAGCGTTGCCAGGGCTATTCTGGAAGAAAAAAATAAGGATTATGAGGTTTTAAGCCAGTTTGAGCCACACATAGAACCGCTTCTCAATAAGGCATTGGAAAGGGTGAGACGGATCGCATGATATACCAGGAACTCTTATATTCTCGCTCACTGTCCAAAGATTACCGGTGGATGATCGTCCCTCCGAAGGTTTCACCAGAAAGCCTTAAGGCATTAAATCAACTTTACAATTTGTATGACAAATATAAGAGTACCTTTAGTAAATCACCGGTTTTGCCTCTCTATTGCTTAAACCAACCAGAAGCGACGTTCCTCGTGAGTTGCGGTTTATCAAACCACAGAGACAAGGAAGGTCGCGATATTTATTGCTTGCAGGGAATAAGTATTGCGCAAGAATACCAGAGGCATTTCTGGTTTATACTTCCCTGGATAGTAGCCAACCACGGGAGTGAAGGTTTATTAAATACCTGGAAAAACATAGATTTTCCTGATGCAGATGATATCGTGCATCGCATATCAAAAGATCACTCCTTTAAGCTTGATCAGTTGGACGAATCGCTTGCAGAGTTAACGAAAACGCCAAAATCTACTGAAAAATTGTCCATAGATGAACCATTGTATATTTCGTTTGATAAAAATGGCTTAAAAGAACTGTCCCGTGTAGTATCGTTACATCACGACTGCATGGACTTCGCCTTTGGCGTTACACCGGAAATGGCAAAAAACTTTGACTTCAGGATCATTGCTAAAGCAGAAAGGCGTTTTAAAATAAAGAGCGGCAGGGAGCTGGTAACAGCAGATCGTGTTCCTTCTTTTGGCTCTGATGACGGCCGGGACAAAACCATAGACAAACACTTTGATGATCCTGTCGACCGGTTTGATCCACGAAAGAAAGTTAATGTAAGGCAAACCAAAACGTTGAGAGGAAATGGTCCTTCTCATATCTTTAGTCAGGTCTTGCCTCGTTTTTTGTCGGTGTTGAAGCTGGGTAAAAAACTGAGACGCTTCAGTAGTTCATGTCAGAGAAAGGAAAAGGAATAATATCTCCACCTTTTTCACAGATTTTTCGTGATGATGCCCATGACGAAGAATGGCCCTTATCCACCTATACTGGCGTGGTCTTCGTGCGGGTTCTCGAGAGGGTTCAGGTTTGTACCTGAACCCATTATTTTTCAAGTTACAAACTTGAACCCACCAAGATCGCTGTCACAATCGCGTTGGTTTCCTCTCAATGTGCGATCCGGAGAAACACCACGAACCTTTGAAATCTTCCAGATATTATCTTCTCACACCAATGTCCTAATTGATGGAGGCAATTATGTCCGGCTCAGTAAAGAATAAATTTACTCATGTCAAAAAGCGGGATGGAAGAATTGTACCTTTTGATCAGGCACGGATTACCAACGCAATCTACCGGGCTATGCAGGCAAGTAAAGAAGGCGATCTGGAAAATGACCCCATACGGGTTTCACGTGAAGTTGTAACAGGTCTCAACAGGCTTTATCCGGCAACTCATATTCCGCATGTCGAGGAAATTCAGGATCTTGTTGAAGAGACACTGATCCTGCTTGAATTCCCGAAAACAGCCAAGTCCTACATTCTGTATCGGCATGAGCGGGCAGAAATACGCAGGAAGGCCCTGGCCATTCCTGACCGGGTCAAACAACTTGTGGCAGAAAGCAAAAAGTATTTCCCGAACTCCCTCGCTGAATTTATCTATTACCGGACGTATTCGCGCTGGATCGAGGAGGAAGGCAGACGCGAGACGTGGATAGAGACAGTAGACCGATACATACATTTCATGCAGGAAAATTTAGGCGGCCGTTTAAACTCTCAGGAATACGAAGAAATCAGGCAGGCAATCCTGAATCAACAGGTGATGCCCTCCATGCGGCTTTTATGGTCTGCCGGCGAAGCTGCCCGAACAAATAATGTTGCGGCATACAATTGTTCGTTCATTGCCCCTTCACGTCTCGAGGATTTGGCTGAAATCATGTACCTTCTAATGTCTGGTGTTGGGGTAGGTTTCTCTGTTGAGAGTCAGAATGTTCAACAACTGGCAATAATACAAAGGCAAAAAGGAGAATTACTTCCTCTATATGAAGTTGGAGATAGCAAGGAAGGCTGGGCAAATGCACTTAAAATTGGACTGCATACATGGTACGAAGGGAAAGATATCAAATTTGATTACTCACAGGTCAGACCGGCCGGGTCCCGTTTGCGCACTATGGGTGGACGCAGTTCCGGTCCAGGACCACTGCAATCCTTACTTGATTACGCGCGCACGAAAATCCTTGGTGCCCAGGGCAAACGCTTGCGGAACATTGACGTGCATGATATCGTCTGCAAGATCGGTGAGGTTGTAGAGATGGGAGGGGTACGCCGCGCTGCCTTGATTTCTTTATCTGATCTCGACGATGATGATATGCGCCAGGCCAAGAGCGGCTATTTTTATATTAATGAACCACAGCGTATGATGGCGAACAACTCAGCCGTTTATATTGTAAAACCGAAAGCCACCGATTTTCTGAAAGAGTGGCTTGCCCTGGCAATTGCCGGGACTGGTGAACGCGGTTTGTTTAATCGTAGTGGTCTGCTGAAACAGATCCCTGCCCGTCGCTTAAAGAAATTCGAGCCATACTGGATGACAAGCGGTATCAATCCGTGCGGGGAGATTATTTTGCGTTCGAAGCAGTTTTGTAACGTGAGTGAGGTAGTTGCCCGCCCGGAAGATACGGAAACCGTATTACTGAAAAAAATCAGGATCGCTTCAATACTGGGTACCTACCAATCCATGCTAACAAACTTTCCCTATCTCTCACCAGAGTGGAAGACGAATTGTGAAGAAGAACGGCTCCTGGGGGTTTCTATTACCGGACAATGGGATTCCCCTGCAGTGCGTGATCCAAATATTTCGATGAAATTGAGAGACCATGCTGTCGAAATGAATCGCATGTATGCCCGGCGGTTTGGTATCAATGAATCTACCGCAGTAACCTGTGTTAAGCCTTCCGGAACTGTTTCTCAACTTGTAGATGCCGCCTCAGGCATGCACCCGCGTTTTGCAAGATATTATATTCGCAGGGTACGTATTTCTGCAAAGGACCCGTTATTTATCATGTTAAAAGAACAGAAGTTCCCGTGCTATCCTGAAGTTGGACAAGATGTGGCAACGGCCACCACATATGTATTAGAATTTCCTGTACAATCACCGGAAGGGAGCATAACAAGGGATGATCTCAATGCTATTGATCAGCTTGAATACTGGAAAATGGTCAAGGAAAGCTACACCGATCACAATCCTTCGGTCACTGTTTCTGTGGCAGATGATGAATGGATTGAGACGGCACATTGGCTTTACAAAAACTGGGACATGCTCGGTGGATTGTCATTCTTACCGAAGTCGAAAACGGTATATCAGCTTGCTCCATTTGAAGAAATTACGGCAGATGAATACAGAATGCGGACCAAAAATCTTCCCGGGATTGATTTTTCCCATATTGTGATATATGAGAGAGAAGATTCCACATCTGGAGCAAAAGAATCTGCCTGTCTTGGCAGCATCTGTGAGATCGACCCGGAGGAAGGCTCACTTCCGGGAAGCACTTCGCCCGGTGTATACAAATAAAAGCAATATTTTCCTTTCCCGTTCGAAGTTCTTCCAATAGTCGTTTGGCTACCTCTACCCACATTATTTTATCTGTGAATTGCAATTTCATGCGTCAGAAACTTTGACACGACGGCATATACCATCACAAAATGGCGGATTTTTTGTTAAATAACAATTGCAAATTACATATTTTCTTTTCAGTACAATCTTAAACATATATGGTGCTTTGTCCGTTCCTTGGTGTGAGCCATCACAAAATGGTTCGTTTTTCGTATTCCCGCACGCACACCACTGATACGTACCCGGTTCTAACTCAATAGTCATTGGTATCTGTTTCTTCATAGGTATTTTTCCCCTGTTAAAGAAATACTTTTGCGTCCTAATAACTTCATAACCACTGTGACTTTCGTAAATGTTAAAAGAAATTGCATTTCGCGCCGCTTAAACCGTTTTACTTCAGCGATTTTATAATCTCATAACCTCTTCTTTTGATTCGTTCTGCATTGCCAAAAATATTTTTCATATAGGTATGGTGCCATGTTGCTGTTTTTGCTACAATATAGGCCCTCCCACCTGGTTTCATGGCCTTGTATGCAGTGTTAATGAAGAGTTCGGAAATCTTGTAATGGGTAAAATAGGGTGGATTGCCTGTAAAAAGGGTGAATCCCTGTTCTTCCTCTATTCCTGTATCACGCAACAGCACTTTATAACGTTCCAGGCCGTTGAGCATGCAATTTTTTTCCGTTATGTATACGGCACGCGAGTTTGAATCTACAAAGCATACTTTACTTACATCCTGGTTTACAGCAATCGAAATCCCAATAGCCCCGCATCCACAACCCATGTCCAGTACCGCATCGTTTTTTTGAGATTCTCCCACCGCAATTTCTGCAAGGGCCAATGTACCCTGGTCGACTTCCCTGTGCGAAAAGACGCCAGGAATGGTGAGGAGTTTGATGGGCTTTTTCCCAAAAATCGTCATGGTAAACTCTGCCTGAAAATTCCTTACTCGTTTGAGTTTTTCCTTCTTTTTCGCAACGATACAGTAGCCTGTTTTACTCCGGGAAGAAAAAGCAAATCCGCCAAAGATCCTTTTAATCTGATTTTGCATCCAAGGGTCATTCCCTTCAAGAGAAAAAAATCCTTTCCCTCCCGGTTGTAATGCCTGATGGATTTGCTGAATGAAATCCAGTACCAATTCCTTAGTGGCACTCCCCTTAGATAATTGGAGAAAAATCACGTCAAAACACTCTCTCTGCGCCACATATGGCTTACAACAAACCGTTACAGAGGAAACTCCGTTTTTTGACAGGTTCCTCTTTATTTTATTGGCATAATATAAATCCAGGCAATGGATTGTTGTCTCTGCTTCAGGATACAAGGCACTTGCAACAATTCCACACACACCGGTCCTGTTTTCAAGAAAAAGAATTCTTTTCGGACTGGAAAGTTCTTTAAGAACTCCAATAATTTGTATTTCTGTAACATTCAGACCAGAACGGGAGACAACCCTGAATTGATTGTCCAGGAACAACTCTTCTTTTCCTGTCGTTTTGTCTTCCCGGTCTGTAATAGTAATGAACACGTCTTTTTCCTTTCTCAAGACAGTTAAGCCAGAATGAGGCCACCAGCCATATTTCATGGACGACGAACTCCTTTTCTTTACTGTCCGTCTTTTTTAACAATCCGGCTCTAATATTACAATAAAAATATGTTAAGCATCCAAATTACAGATTACCCGTTTTCAAATATTTATTATTGACATTTAAAGCAGGTATTTTTCTAATGTTAGATTATTTATAAATATAAAACTTCTCTACAGTGAGCGGCAAAAGTAAGTAAAATTCCCTTTGGCCTGCCTTTCTAAAGTGAGATTATGTGGAGTTGTTGGCGTATAGTAGTCCAAACATGGTAAACGAATTATCAAATGGGAGAAAAAATTATGGCTGCAACACAGGATAAAGAGGGTGAAGGAAGTGCGCTTCCGCCCCAAGCAATTGTTATGCAGATGGTTGTGGGTGCTTGGATATCGCAGACAATTTCGTCAGTAACCCGTCTCGATATCCCCGACCTCCTCAAAAAACACGGTCCACAAACTGCCCTGAAATTAATTCAAAATTATGGTGTCGATGCAAAACCGGATGCCCTTGAACGAGCACTGCGCGCATGCGCCAGCGTAGGAATTTTTACTGAGGACTCTGGGGGGTTTTTTGGGACAACCGCACTCTCGGATGTTCTTACTTCAAGTTCCTCCGTATCTGCCAAGAAATTCACCGAAATTTTTGGTGGTTCGTGGTGGAAGGTCTGGTCGGGCTTGCCTGATGCATTGAGGACAGGGCTTACACAAGCAAGTGCACAACTTGGTATGGATTACTGGGAGTATTGTAAAGCCAACCAGAAGGAAATGGAAGACTTCGGCGAAGCAATGAAATCAAACAGCCATAATTCCATACGCGGCGTGCTTAAGTACTGCAACCTGACAGGTATCAGGAAAGTTGCAGACATCGGGGGTAGTTTTGGCCATCTTACGATCGAGCTTCTCAGAAAGTACCGGAATCTGTATGGTATCGTTCTTGAAATGCCAGACCTCATTCCTATCGCTCAGAAGCATCTCGCAGGGGAGAATAAGGATATTGTCTCCAGGATCGAGTTTGTCGGCGGAAATATGTTTGATGGGGTGCCCGGTGCAGAGGTTTATATCTTAAAACACATCATCCATGATTGGGACGATACGTTCTGTATCAAACTCCTCAGAAATTGTCATTCTGCAATGGTTGGTGATGGCCGTGTGATTTGCGTAGATGCAGTACTTCCGCCAATGGGAGACACTAGCGGTACATTTGCAAAATTTCTTGACATCAATATGATGGTCTTTCATGTGGGCAAGGAACGAACTCAAAAACAATGGGAGGCGATTTACCACGCGGCTGGTTTTCGGATAGCATCCATCACACCGCTCAACGACAACTTCGGGACAAGCATCGTGGAAGGAAGGAAGATGTGAACAGGCATCCTCAATCTGTCGGTTTTCCTAAAACCTAACTTGAAGAAAAACCTTCCGCTATCCGTATACCTTCAATTAAGTTCAACGGTGAAGGTGTTTTGATACTATTCGTAAGTCTGAAACCGGCTGAATGGAATAGTGACCGATATTCAGCTTCAGTGCGTTCCCGTCCGCCGTGGTTCAGTACCAACATATTCAGGTCCATGAATTTGCTGAAGTGAGGTTGATTACCCGTGGGGACGATAGACTCAATTACCAGTAACCGTGTCTGGTCTGTCATCGCAGCATGACAATTTCTAAGGATCTTTATTGATAATTCATCACTCCAGTCGTGTATAACAGTTTTCAGTATATAAAGATCGCCACCCGGTGGTATAGACCTGAACATATCACCGCTGACCATTTCACATCGTGCTTCGATTCCGGTATTTCTGATCTTCTTTGCTGATCTTAATACTTCAGGCATGTCGAACAAAATGCCTTTCAGGTGAGGATTCGCCTTCAAAATTGCAGCAAGGAGGCTGCCATGCCCACCGCCAATATCAACAATTGTTTGATACCCAGAGAAATCATAGCTATTGACGATTGCGGGAATTTGCATTTCCGATGACCGCGTCATCCATGCATCAAAGGTTACTCCGGCATCCGGATTTTTTGCAAGATAATCAAAGAAACGTATGCCGTTTATGTGTTCAAATGCGCTTTCTCCTGTCATTACTGAATGGAACAAATTGCTCCAGGCTTCCCAATGAAACTCTGAACCTGCCAGGAGCACGCCCGGTAGTACGGAAGTCGTGCTATCGCTCTGGAGTGTGGTTGCGAGTGGAGTAAGACCAAAGCGACCTTCCTCCTCTTCTTGAAAAATATCTATGCTGGCAAGGGCCCGCAGGAGCCGATAAAGTGAATATGCATGAGCTTTTGTGGCATTGCTTAGTTCATTAATGGTTTTTGGCCCATCCTTGAGCAGGTCTGCAATACCAAGCTTTGCAGCAACATAAATGGCTTGGGCCCGAAAGTGGCCGGCTGCCAGATGCATCATGTGCAATTGCAATGGTATTTTATCTTTCTGAGAAAACATGTGGGTTGTCTGGTTTTTGATTACCTCAGCCCTCTTGCATTAAAGAATTCTTTGTACTTCATGTCTTCTTTCAGGATGTGATTTGTCCACCACGATTTTAAATACGTGAATATTTCCTCCGGGACAGTTACTTTATGAACCATAGTTTCCACGCAGAAATCAACGGTCTTTTTCTTAAATTCCTGGTGTTGTTTTTTTTGTGACGAATACTCCGGATAATCATAATCGAGCATGTATTGCTCTTCTGTCCTAAAATGATCGCTGGCGTATTGGGTCATTTTAGTCAACGTGTCCGAAATAATTTCTGAATCAACCTTTGTGTCGTTCATCTCAATTAAGGTATTTACCATCATGACGATTTGCTGGTGTTGTTTATCCAGGACCCGGACGCCGACACTAAAGTTTTCACCCCATAGTATCTTTTCCATATTGATTCCATTTTTGTAATAGTTCACCCAGAGGGCACGGAGAACGCAGAGAAAAATAAATGAAAAAAGAAAAATTCGCAGGATGTTTCTGCTTATTCTCCAGCAACCCCCGCAATCATCCGACCGAACGTTCGTCTGAGCTCACGCCGAAGACGCACGAAGAAGTCTCGGTGTCTTTGCGGTGAGCCGGATTGTCACCTATTTTTCAGGCTAATTTCTTTCATAACAATTTCAATGATTAAGTTTTAATTCATCAATTGCATGAAGAATCGCTTCGTACCAGCCTACATAATCGCCGAGTTTGTCTTGAACCAATCTTAGCTCTTCTTTCGTTAGTTTTCTGCCCAATTGCTGTTCTGCAACATGTTGAATATCTTCAATGTTAACTGAGTGGATAAATTTTTTTTTATGCATAAACATTATTTTAATTCAGTAGGTTGGGTTGAGTGAAGCGAAACCCAACAATTCAAAATTATTCATGCCCTATTTCCTCTTTACATAGCGGTAAAAGCTGTGGCTAAAATAACTCTTAATCAACTGCCAACGCACCGGGGAATTGTTATCGATTTACCTTCTCTGATTATTTACCAAAGTATGGTTATTTTCTTGTTCAATCTGTATCGCTTTGTATGTCTATTTACGGGTAAATGTAAGCTATACAGAAAATTTTCTCAAGATAAATTTAAAAATTATTAGGGATTAAGAGCATGCTTGATAATAGTAATCTTTGGGTTCTCTCAATTCAACCAACTTACGTAGATTCCGTATCCTCTTCGCTCTATAATCGGAACTTTGTGATTCCTTGTATATTTAAGCGATTCGCAAAATATTCTCAAGATAAATTTGAAGTCTGAACGAAGGGGGGCATTTTGACGCTGTGTTCAAGATAAACGCAAGGCTGTAAGAGGATTTGCCATACGGGATTTTTGTAACGGCTGCGGCCTTCTGGACTTTATTGTTGTGCCTTTCTTTACGGCCCATTTATTCTTCTTGTTGAACCATGTAACGAATCCCTCATAGTCCTCCTTAAACGGTCAAAGAGGTCTTTATTTACACGTGGGTAGTGCAGGATATTCTTAATTGATAACGAACGAAGGTTCTCACCAGGTGACGATGCTGGCTTCAAGAAGTGTTTTTTCTGGCGAGTGTCACTTTTTGTCAAACAGTTTTTTCATTCCCTCAATTGCTTCCGACAAGCCCTCTTTTGCTTTTTCATCTATCTCTTTTATCTCTTTGGCTGACTCAGTCACGGCGTCAACTCCCTTTTCAATGGTTTTGCCTGATTCCTTGACTGCTTCGAGAATCGCCTTGTATATTGCATCAGCCAACTTCTCAATGACATCGGGAAAGCTTGCGCTGCCGGACTCTTTTCCAATATCGTTCAATTGCACTTTCATAAGCGGAATGTCCAACGTTTTCCCTTGTAATAATGTAGCGCCCAGCCGAATTTTTCCATTTTGAAGTAAAAATGTGTCTATTTGCACTTGTTTCGTTTCACCAGGCTCTTTTGTTTGTGAACGGGATGACGAGGAATATGATTCAACATTTTTTTTAATCTTGCCAACGTTGCTTCCTTCAACAGATGTTTCATACGTTATCTCAGGGCCATCGACAAGAATATCCCGAATGATTACTTTATCGGAGAAAATGGAAAGGGGGCTGATATCTATTACAACGGTATCAAATTTTAATGCGGAATCAGTATGAAAGCCTTCTGGATTGCCTATGACAAGTCCGTGTATTTCGCTATGTCCGGAAAGAAGTGACATCTTAACTTTTTGAAGACTTACGGGAGTTTGGGTAATCTTTGGTCCAAAGGATACAACACTTTTCTTAACAATGGTGTTGATAAAGAGTGAGAAAAAAATAAAAACGATAAGAATTATTGAAGGAATTACTATGAGGGGAATTTTAATTATATTTCTCATATATTGGCTCCCTTTCTATGGTATTAAAACAAAAAAGCCTTACTGCAAAAATGTTCATGGAAAACACATTCGGCAGTAAGGCAATCTTTTCTTAACGCTGCGTTAAAAGACCCTTTGCTTTGCGCCCCCTGATTACTCAGGGTTTACCTTTATCGAAATATTTATTTTTTTCTGAATCACTGATTATCAATATTATAAGCATCTTTAAAATTTTATGTCAATCAATAAATTTCAAAGATAGTTATTTCGAAACGGTTTAGTTTTTTGAAAGATGAGTTGTGCTTTTTAAGTCCCTATAAGGATGTGAGGCAATAGGCAGGCAATTTATTGCCTGTATTTTTATCTAGAAATACAGTCCCGCAGGGACGATTGAGACGATTTTGTATCCATAATCTTCATTCGCCCCTACAGGGCTTATTTTTATCTTTCTCTTAACACAGGCAATAAATTGCCTGCCTATGAGCAATTTGCCCCTCCGGGGCGAAATCAGCACAAGGCTTTGCCTTGATAGTTTTCAAAAAACTAAAGTGTTACGTTATTTCGTGGTTTCTACGCCAGAATTTAACTTAACAATTTTATCCCACAATATCTTGCTGCCATCTGCACTACAAAACTCATCCATGAGGTTTAATTTTTGCATCATCAATTGCATGGAGGATAGCTTCATACCAATTGATATAATCACCAACTTTGCCTTCGACTAATTTTAATTCTTTTTCCGTTAGTTTTCTTTCCAATTCCTGTTCTGCGACATTTTGAACGTCTTCAATGTTAATAGAATAAATAATTTTTTCTGGATCAATCATACCTGATACCTCTTTACATGATTATAGATTACATAACCAACGTGAAACTGATGCGATTTGGTTATCATCAGTTAAGTTCGCTGCATTTGAAAGTATACCTTTCTTGAGCAGATTCCATATTTCAACTGCCATTTTTGCTTCAATAGCCGCCCCAATAAAGAAAAGATGTGGTTTATGTCCTATCTTCTTAAACGAGTCTTGAATGCGATTAAGATGTGTTCTGGCAGTTTTCCAGTGTTCATCAGCACCTGCTGGATCTATTCCACCTTTTAGTTCTCCAAGGGCAATATACGAAGGAGGCGAAATAAGTATATCTCTGGCAATTTTCTTATTGGAAAAATCTTTTGGATCACGATTAAATAAACACAAATCCACATTGTTGCCGACGATTGGTACGAACAAATTAAAAAGTGCTGTGCGACTCTGACTATCGCCTTTCCAACTTATACCTTTTACAAATATCTCTATTTCTGCATCACTCTCTGGTATCGGCACCCATACATTTGTTTCAGAGTGAAGCCACTCATAAGATTTACCAGCAACCTTGAGTGCAGAAATAATAGCTCGCGTTAACTTGCGTTGGGCTAAAACTCCTCCAATATTCCGCATCGAACCACCCAGGGAATCTCCGCGTATCAACAAAAATCTGAAAACCAATTCTTCTACAAACTTTTTCCCTGCCGGTTCAAGAAAATTATCGATAAGCCCTTTTATCGCATCTTCCTTATCTCTTTGCAATAAATGGTTGTTTGCCTTCTCGGATACACCAGCGGCAGTCAACAGGGCTGATTGGATGTCTGGAATGGTAAGCAAATCGCTTGGTGTTTTAGCGGTTGAAGCAGCAACTTTCAATGCCCTTGCTTCTTCAACATACGGAGTAGCCTGCCTATTCTTTTCCAATGCCTGTGCAACGAAACCAGCCCGAACCGCTTCATATGTGGTCTCAAGGTCTTTGCTTGATTTTAAGTGCTGAAGATTCGGTCTCTTCACCCACCTTTTCTCCAAACATAAACACACTTTCTAAGCAATTCGCGTCCATGCTTACCCATCTGTTGACTACTATTTCCTTTACCATTAGGTAAAACGAGAATGTTTTCTACATAAAATCCTAACTTCTCTGCAATATGGGAGAGTATCATGTCCACTGAAATACTTGCTCCCGCAAATCTGACGTTATCATTCACCATGAATAGCATAGCATTTGGTTTCATTACTCTTGAGCATTCGGCGATTACACAAGCCATCTCATAAAAATAACCCCGAACCATTCTGGGAATACCATTGTTATTGAGCATACCTTGCGCTTTTTGATCGTCTAAGTATTTCAAGATGGACTGTAACAGTTCTTGGAGATCAGCGGCAGTAATAGCCTTTCTCCATTGTGGATTCATCTTTAATAAGTCTTTGGCGCGATTTTCGACCGTGCAACTTAGCATTTGTTGGCGGAGATGTAATAGTTCTTGTTCGCTTATCCCTTGCAAGGCAAGTTCTAAAGCATAAGTGCGTGTGTAATCATACCGATTACAATATGGCGGGGAAGTAATAATGGCATCGTACGTATCCGCGGTAATAGTTGGCAATATATCAAGACACGAGCCATCGTATAGATTAATTGCACCTTTTGAATGCTTTGAGGTAAAAAGTGGTTTTTGCTTTCCCCTGGTTTGCAAGTCGAAAATGATCTCTTCTATTTTGCAACAAATAGCCTTCTCAAAACTAAGAATAGTTCCTTTGTTAAAGGGTTTTTTACCTTGTCGCCTTCCAGACCGGTAATCCCAGCGTAGATATTGACCGTCTTTGCGAGTATAACTCACCGATTCCAAAATGCACAATAAAGCAAACTGCAAAACTGCCCGAACGCGTTCATTTTCTTGCTCACATGCGCCTAAGTATTTCTCGATAGCACCTTTTGTTTGTTCTGGATATGCATCTTTCGTAATACGTAACTCGTTAAGTGGTATTCGTAACTCAGATTTTTTCCAGGGTTGTTCAAGCGACCACCGCTTGAGGGTGTTAAAATCATCTTTCGAGAATTCTAACGTGAGGATTTTTTTCGTGTTGATTATTTGTTGACCAATCGGCAACAATTCAATCCCATCGGCATTTATTCCTTGTGCAATAGCAGCAAACAAGGCTGTTCCACTGCCTGCAAATGGGTCAAGGATTATGCCGTTAACAATGTTGTATTTTTCAAGCAGATATTCAACTAAGGAAGCAGAAAAAGCTTCTTTGAATTTATACCATCGATAAACTTTTCTGGTTTTATTATCCTGAAAACTGACGATCGAACGGGATAAAGAAATATCGAGGTGAAATTTGTCCTTGAAGTGATGATATAACTCCTGATCAAGATGTTCAATCTCGCTTAAAGCTATTTTTTGTGGTACGACTGTAACTTTCTTGGACAGAGTTAACATTAGGTTACACCTTCTTTAGGATTGTATGCAGTACTACGTAATACACCAGACTATTCAATATACAGAAATAATTTTGTAATCAAAACAAAAAATAACTTATGTTAGGTATAGCAAAACCCAACCCAACTACACACCTTGGAGTTCCCTGTTAGGCAACGAATAGATTGAACACAAATACATTAACAAAGACTTGCCTTAGTTCATCTTCGAGTGAGGTCAAGATAAACCTCCATTCCCCTTCTTTATGCTGCCCAAGTTCTTTCTTGAATTTTGGATGAGAACGCATAGTATCAGGCACCTTTGTCAGCAATTCGGTAAATTTTGCGTTGTGCTTGTTGAAGACGATAATGGCCGCTTTGCAGTCTCTCCATGTAAGATAGTTAAGCAACTGATCAACCGCTTTCAAAAGTTCTTTGTGCCCTCTCCAGACTTTACATTCAGCGACAAAGGCAGCTCTTTCTTGATCTTCAATCCGAATATCCGTTTTCCTACTTCTTCTAAAAGTCTCGCCTGTGGCTCCACCTTCGTAGTGTCCGTTCAGATGTGCTATTAGAATATCTCTAAGTTCTTCCTCATTGTGAACAGCGTATGTTTTTGGCGTAGCTTCGAAGCTCCTTCCCTCGTGCCGTATTACAGCAAGAATATGCTCGAAATCTTGGTCGGTAATACCAGGTTCTGGCTTGAACCCAGACTTTGGAGGAGGTGGAAGCGGTTTAATTAGTTTTCTCTTTATCTGGATAGGTTCTATTGGCGGTGCATCTTCGCGTCTCTTTAAGGGTATGCCTAATAAATCTGCGATACCATCTTGTGTCTTTAGACGCTTTTTTCTGGCTTGCATAGCTCTAAGTATGTCTTCGGGAGCTGTCGAGTTATATAGTTCTACCTGTGATTTTTGGGAGTCAAGGTAAAACCTGATGCTTTTAAGTTCGTCGTCTAAACGTCGCCTGAATTTTTCGCGTTGTTCATCTACCGGCAGTTCAATTATAATATCAAGATAACCAATTCCATCTCTGTTGGATTGCCGAATGTCACCTCTGGGAAATACCGACTGGCTGCGATTGGGTCGGAGATTCCAAAGAGAAGTATCTCCTGTGTAAGGGATGCTTATAACAACCTTTACACCAGAAACATAAATCGGACCTCGATCTCCGAATGGATTTCGGTCTCGATGTCCACTTACATCTATTTTAGTCTCGTGATGTTCCATCTCCTTTGAATCTTCATGCAAAACAATAGGCTCGATCTTGATTGATGAATAAATGTGATCAACAAGAACGTCTTCAGGCGTTGCGAGTAGTTGGTCCTTGGGGATCAAATCTACTTTGGTAGATATTTGTCCAAAGCGATACCTGAGTGTGTCCTCAAGATCACTTCTAAAGAACAGGAAATTATTTATTCTATCCATTATAGTGTATTTTCTTATTTACCTTGCAGGTATTGCAGAATCTCAAAATGTCAACAACTCTATCAACTCCTTCCTCGAAAATGCCTTGAACATGGCATCGTCCGACTCGACTACGGAATTCATGAGGGTGGCCTTGGTGGTGATCATGGCATCGATCTTTTCCTCCAGTGTACCTTTTGGTGATCAGCTTGAATACCTGCACTCCTCTGGTCTGGCCAATGCTGTGGACACGGTCGGTAGCCTGGTCTTCCCGTGCGGAATTCCATCGCTAAGAAGTATTGACTATTAATCTAATGATTTTGCACCATGACAGATGGCAACAATTTCAATGAAATCTTCTTTAATACGATAGACAATTCTATAATTTTCGTAGATTTTTTCCCGTATATTTTCATTTCCGTATTCGGGAACGATTCGTCCGGCTTTAGGAAATTGAGGGATGGCTTTAATGAGGGCGTTTACTTTCTTTGCAAATAGAGAGGCATAGTATTTGGAATCTTTCCCAATATAGTTGCAGATGTCTTCGAAATTAGAAGCAGCCCGTGGTGACCACCTTATTTTGTAAGCCATTTGGACATCCTTTTTTCAACTTCCTCGTGGGATATCCCTTTCCCCTCATCCAATTCCTTCAAACCTGCATCCACCTGTAGTTTGAAATAAAGTTCTGCCATAATATCATCAATGGTGATATTATCAGGCAAGGACTGAATCATCTGAATAACTTGCTGTTTTATTCCTGCCATTAACGACTCCCTTTCGATATTTATTATTAGAAACAGTTTATTTTCTTGTCCAATCTTTATTGTTTTATATGTCTATTTACGGGTAAATGTAAGCTACTTTGAGAATTTTCTCAAGATAAATTAGAAAATTATTACGGGCTTAAGAACATGCTTGAGATATTAACCGTTGGATTCGCGCTACTGTAACAGTGTATCACCCCCTCCCCTAACCCCTCCCACCAGGGGCGGGGAAACACTTGTTGGTGCAAGTTCCTCGCCTGGCATGGAAATAACCTTGTTCCTATGTTTCATCCCCCCTCGATGAGGGAGGTTCGGTGAAGGTGAACCGTTATGCTCTACGAAACAAATCTCTATAGATTCCGTGTTCTCTGCGGTTAATCAAATGCATTTCAAAACGTCAACAACTCAATCAGTTCCTTCCTCGAAAATGACTTAAACACGGCATCGTCCGACTCGACTACGGAATTCATGAGGGTGGCTTTGGTGGTGATCATGGCATCGATCTTTTCTTCTAATGTGCCTTTGGTGATGAGCTTGAAGACCTGCACTCCTCGGGTCTGGCCAATGCGGTGGACGCGGTCGATTGCCTTATTCTCCACGTGGCGTTGAAAAATGTTAACAATTTTTTGTGATATGCGATATCGTATCATTTTTTAGGCACATTCAGTGTAGGTCTTTTCACTTAAACCAATTTACGTTTCTTAGTGGAGGATTTGTTCAATGACTTGTTAGCCCCATATTGAACTGGCCGTTCAAACAATCTCATTTGGGTGGCAACATGGCCTTTTCTTTGGGCAACACCATTTAAGCTGTTTTCCTCCACATCTTCGTTGCCCCACTGATCCCATCCTTCCCGTCTGAATCTGGCGAACAACTCCAGGTAAGGACCGGGCGAGCAGTTTTCGATAACGTCGTAAATCTGATTTGGTTTTCGTGAATGCTCCCTCTTCCGTGACGAGACGATGTTCACCTGAGTCCGCCCCGGTTGAAGTGTTCTTATGTGTCCACGAACACCGAACAAGACGAGTTCCGTAACATTTCGGAAATAGAATCCAACCCCCCGACCGTCAGGGCCCCCATCCTTTCTGATCTTATACCAGACAATATTGGTTTTATAAGTAAAACCCCAACGTTTTATCACTTCGAGGCCTTCGGCGAGCAAGGCATTTGGGACCCAAAGATAAAGATGCGAGTTAGCTGCAGCTACTTGAGATACCGGAATCTCACAGATTTCCTCAAGGGTCATTGTTGGATAGCGAAGGAGTCTCTGATGCTCCGGTGCCATCTTCCCGGTACGGTTCTCGAAACGCCATGGAGGATCGGCAAGAATGGTTGAATAAAGACCACAGACCTTAGACATGAAATCCTGTGCAGCTGTGGGCTGAGTAATGTTAACAATCTTCTGCATAAAGATTTCTCCTAATGCCAAAGACAAGAAGAGGACATCCAGCACCGCCTCCGCCTTGAATCCTTGGAAGAAGCTTAGACATATGTGTGGTCGAGGCGCCATATGATGCCCCACGACCGAGGCTATCAAAAATATCCTGCAACTCGTCACAACGAGTTATTATTACTCCAACGGAAATTGCACGAAGGTCAAATAGCAAACGAAAATTGTTCAGATCGCGATCGAAGAATGGATCTTTGTTGTTCCACTCTATTTCAAGTGCAACCCGGTTCTTAAAACAATCGACTTCATGTGTCGGGGACTCCATTACCTTTTCATCAACAGTAATTTTCGTATCAAAATTCTTTGGTTTCCATCCTTTCTGAAACAGTTCACAATCAATCCAGTCGGCTACTTTCGACTTGCGTCCCCCTCCAACCGTAATCCAACTTTTTCTTAATTGAAACCGTGTCAAAACATCACAGATGTCGTCATACTCGGACGTGAAATCGTGTCGGAGTATGGCTAAAGCATGGCGCCACTCGTGAACTTCGTAGTGATCTTTAATAAATTTAGGTAACTGGTCTACGGACACTTATCTCGTTTTACTGTAAACTGTGTGTACATCAATTGTGATGATTTACAGATAATTATTGTTTATACAAAAATAATAAATAATACTGTAGGTAATATAAAAATGCTTAAAATTCAGCATATTAGCATATTTTGCCCGAGCATAATAACCTTTCAATCTCAAAACGTCAACAACTCAATCAATTCCTTCCTCGAAAATGACTTAAACATGGCATCGTCCGACTCGACCACAGAATTCATGAGGATGGCCTTGGTGGTGATCATGGCGTCGATCTTTTCTTCCAGGCTGCCTTTGGTGATGAGCTTGAAGACCTGGACGCCACGGGTTTGGCCGATGCGGTGGACGCGGTCGGTGGCCTGGTCTTCCCGTGCGGCGTTCCACCACCGGTCGTAGTGGATAACCACAGAGGCGGAGGTCAGGTCGATTCCTAAACCGCCTGCCATCAAGCTCCCCAAAAAGACGTTGCGGTTGGGGTCGTTCTGGAATCTCTCTACAACCTTACCACGGTTCAAAGTGCTACCTCGCAAGGTTTCGTATCTGACGTCGATGCTGTTCAGCCAGTCACCAATGATATCCAGCATCTCCAGATATTGAGAGAACACGACAACCTTTTCTCCAGACTCCAGCGTCTCTTCCATGATCTCCTTGAAGAGTTCGAATTTGCCCGAGGTAGCCCCTTTGGGAGAATTTCCATTCAGTACCAGTTTGGGATGGTCACAGAGTCGTTTCAATTTGGTGAGTAATGCAAAGATGTGGATGTATTCTACTGGCTGACTTTCATCCTTGAGCTTCGCAATAAGCTTGCTTCCCCGTTCACTAATGATGTCTTTATACATAACGACCTGGGCTGGCGCTAGTGTGCAATACCGCTTTTCTTCCGTCTTTGGTGGCAGTTCGGTCAAGACATCCTTCTTGAGCCGTCTTAATTTAAAGGGGTGGATGATCTTCTTTAATACCTCGCGTTTTTCATTGTCCTGATATTTCGTGATGGGGTTCTCGTATCGTTTCCTAAAATCATCTATGCTCCCCAGATAGCCTGGCATGAGGAAGTCAAAGATCGACCACAATTCTGTTAATCGGTTTTCAATAGGGGTGCCTGTCAGCGCAAGGCGATGCCGTGCCTTGAGGAATTTTGTGGCCTTGCACATCTGGGTGTTGTGGTTCTTGATCTTTTGTGCCTCGTCCAGTACTACGTAATTCCATTGAATCTTGCTAAGACCTTCCATATCGCGGGAAAGGATGCTATAAGTTGTTAATACAACTGATGGGAGGTCGTCTGAAAAGAGGATATTTCTTTCTTTTCCATAAAACAGGGCTATCTTTAATTCGGGTGCATAGGTCTGAAATTTTGATTTCCAGTGATCCAGCACAGATGTGGGACAGATGACCAGATTAGGCATGTTCGGTTCAGTTTGTAACGCAGAGAGGATTACCACCATCGCCTGATGTGTCTTGCCCAGCCCCATCTCGTCGGCCAGGATGCCGTTGAAGTTGTTCGTATGCAGGAACCAGAGCCAGTCATACCCGGATTGCTGATAGGTACGCAATTTCCCCCTGTATGAAGTGACGGCTGGCGCCGGCTGTGGTGGTGTGATGCGATCAAAACTCGCCAAAAATTTCTGCGTCTCATGACATGCAGTTATCTTTGCTTTCTTGCTGCATTCAGCCCGCGTGCGCAGGTATCCCAATTTGGGCATCTTGATCCGCCCATTTTCAATGACACCGTTGCCACGCTGCCAGAGTTCCATGATTTCCTTAGGAATTTCTAGATAATCCGTATCTTTTCTCATGCAGCGTTCTTTATCAATGCATGACAAAATCTCAGAAAGGGTGACGGTGTGTCTTCCTACGGTATAGGTAGGATCCAGCCATAGCCAGTCATTATCGCAAGCCTCCACCTGCACATGGGAAACATCTGGCTTGTCATGAACCTCCGCGCCCTTCAATCGTTCTGAAGGTTTAAAGGATGAGTCATTGAGTAATAGGTTGAGATCGTGTTTAAGGAAATCAATCGCATCCTTTTCTTTATAAACAAGCGGCTTTTGTTTATGAAAATAGGGTTTCAGGTTGAAGGAAATGGGATTGATAGGCCTGTAGGAATTGTTTAACCATACCCATCCTTCGCTGATCCGGTGCTCGGCTAATTGTTCCCACAGAAAGGCCTGCTCCTCTTTTTTGCCGGAACTCTTGAATTTCAGGATAGGGGACAACTCAATATGCCCATCGTTGTTTATATCGGCATGAAGATAGGGGACGAGCGGGCTCTTATAGAGCTTTGTTCGTTTTGCCCGTTCGGATAATTCCACAGTATTGCCGGAAAATCTCGTTAATTTTTCAAAAACATGGGGACTTTTTTCTGCTGAGAGGTGGAACACCGTTTCGCCGCCGCCATGAGGAGAAACCAGCTTGAGTTCGAGTCGTGGCCCGCCATCGAGCAAATCCACTTTAATGTTGAAATGACCAAAGCCAGAAAAGATTTCACCTAAAATATCCACAGGACTCGGCTCGTAAGAAGAAAATGGCAAAATCTTCCTAAAAATATCGTCCGGGTCAAAAAGTGCTTTTTGTCGAGAGGGTAGCGGTCTATGGCGTTTTGCTTTATCTCTATGCTCAATCCACTCTAATAGAGTAGCAACAATGTGCTTGCATATCTCGCCATCCGAGGCATACAAACACTCACAATCCATTTCATATATTTCTTCCTCATTCGAAAGTATGAAGACACTGTAGGGAACCGATTCACTACCCGCGACTTCCGCCGTTAATTCTCCATCATTATCATAGCTTAGATTATGTACACGGCCACTTTTGTAATACGAAAGTCCACGGTTAAAGACGCCATTATTGGTAATGGATTTAATATACTCTGATGTAATTGAATCTATAAATGGTGTATTCATAAATTCAAACTCTTGTAAAGAGGGTTTAAGGGATATAGGATTGTCTTTGGATACTACATATATATCAATTTAATGATAAAAAGTCAACTAATGACCTTAAGTTTCTCCGGTTTTTAACACAAGATTTCTTTTTAAAATTATGTAAGAGGAATTCGTTGAATTTTGGATAAAGGTAGCTTGATTGACATCCCATTGTGGACATATGAGTTAGGCTATTTCGTGGTTTTTATTGTGAGGCAGATTCTTCTGGGTCTGGTATCTTGATGCTAGGAATTTCAAACTTCCCCCATAATCCCCCCGTAAACGGGAGAAACAGGGGGGGAAGGTGCCGAGGACCTAATTAAACAAAGTGCGCTCGAATAGCCAATACGTCCCGGCAAGTAATACGAATACAGAGCAAGCGGTCGCAAGGCGTGGGAAGAAATTCGGAAGTTGTTGCGATTTCCAAATCAATGGCAGCACCAGCAACGCAATCGCTATTTGACCTATTTCAACTCCGAGGTTGAACGCCAGAAGCGGTATAACCATTCCGTCGCCCTTTGCACCGATGCTTAATTCGCGCAGCACCGACGCAAAACCTAAACCGTGCACCAGGCCGAATCCGAACGTTAACAGCCAGCGACGATGCAGATTCCGGCAAAAAAGATTTTCCATACCAATGTACGTGATTGACGCTGCAATGAGCGGTTCTACAATGCCCGGCGGAAGTTGCACTACACTGAACGTTGCCAATGCAAGCGTGATGGAGTGAGCTACAGTAAACGATGTGATGATCCGTCCCACGCTCCAAAAGTTACCGCCTATGACCAACAGCCCAAAAAGGAATAGCAGGTGGTCGTATCCTTTCATAATGTGCTCAATGCCGAGGATGAGAAACTGGCGGAATGATAACGAATTTTTAGCAGTCGTAACAGTATTTGTGATGGCAACTTCAAAGGCCGGATTATCTGCAGTGAGGATACGTTCGGTTACGAGATTTTTCTCCTCATTCCGAACCGAAACGTACTGCCTGTGACTACGGGCAAGCTCTGAAATGATGGGCATGCTCACGCTGAGTCGTGAGCATGCCTTCCAAGAAGAATTTAAATGAAAATGCAGCGCATCGCTTTGATCGAGTTCAATCGTGGTGACCTGTGCGGCGACACGCTGGTTATCAACATTGATCTTGGTCATGCCGCTCGCCAGGATTTGGAGATGGGGGCGTGCAGCATCAAATTCTGCGGCGGTGACTGAGCCGTTACGATCGGCATCGATGGGTATGAGAGATTCGATATCACGTCGGGCGAACGTGAAGTGCACAGCGATCTGGCTTTCGGTTATTCTCAAGTCTGCTGTACTCAGTCCCGGATCGTGGGCATGAACGGTATCCGCGAGTCCGAAGAGCAAACCAAAAACCAG
Organism: Candidatus Brocadia sp.; assembly: GCA_021646415.1. Classification (NCBI taxonomy): domain Bacteria; kingdom Pseudomonadati; phylum Planctomycetota; class Candidatus Brocadiia; order Candidatus Brocadiales; family Candidatus Brocadiaceae; genus Candidatus Brocadia; species Candidatus Brocadia sp. The sequence continues at coordinate 108,803 of SOEU01000008.1, read as the reverse complement.
GGTATATGTTCTAAGACGCAGGTGATGCATACTTTAAAGTACAAGGAATTTTAAAAGATCCGTAGTGGCAATTCATGAATTGCCACTACACTGCCCCTTGATAGAGGCGGTTAGGGAAAAAAGACTAATCACCCATCCCTTATCCATCCCAGACAACCCCCTTTTTCTCCCTTTATTAAGAGGGAGAGGGGGTTGTTTTTAATTGGCATTTGTCGTGTATCTAAAAAGTCGTTGCCAAAGGCAGCCTGATTTAAGGTGCTACACCATGATGACCGTGGATGCGGCCGTTTTGTGGTGTGGACTCGTATGGGAAGACCTTGTTAAATACAATGTCATTTTGATTCACTCCGTCACCCGCCACCTGTACGAACAGGGGAAGTGTGCGCAGGTCGCTGATGAGGGCCGAGATTGCAATATCCACTACGTCGTCACCGAAACGCCTGCCGTTTGGCCAACCACCGGCGATAAATCCACCGTTGTCAAACGGATCCTGAATATCGCTCTGTAACACATCATTACCAAAGATGCTCAACCGTGAGAAGCCAGAATCATCAGGATTGTTGGGGTCGTCTGGTCCTCCACCCGCAAGCCGAACACCACTGGTCGAGAGGTCAACTTTGATCAAATCGGGAATGTAAATGCCAGCAATATCGGTACGACCGGTTTCAACAGCTGGCACGAGGCCTGTTCCAGGGATAACGAGCAGGTTGATCAGCTTTGCCAGCTCTGGGCTCTCCGCGTATTTGCGGAAGATGACACTATCTCTTGTGGGACTCGTTCGGCTGTACAAGTCCTTGTCCGCAATAGCGACCAGACCTTCGTTGAACAGAGGATTGCCTTGCCGTCCAACCTGAACAAACGGCCCCGTGATCTTATCATCTTTTTTCTCGGGCCTCGTGCTCAGCACTGTAGTTTTACGGCGGCTGGTGGTGGCATAAACTCCAACGATCTGCTGGTCACCGCCAAGTTCACTCACGGGAATCTCCAGGGCCATAAGGTGGAGGTTGAACCCGCCCTGGGAATCTTTGCCGGGATCGCGCACAGACTGGGTCAAATGAACTTTTTTGCTTCAAAAGTGGGTAAGAACTACTATAAATTACCATTTTTGTACTCGTTTTGTCGCTTTTTAGCCTATAAAATGGGGAATAAATCCCACTGAATAGGATAAAATTGCCCATTTGACCCAGTCTGGCAGTTCCAGCAGGTCAAAGATAGATTGGATATCGCCGTAAAAACCATCATCCCGTTGTCCGGCGAATGCAACGTAGCCGTTGCTCAGCGTGGCAATGGCCTGCTTTGTGTACTTATCGAGTTCTGCTTCCGTGGCTACACCACCCTTAGCGGGATTCTCACCGTCGTCGTCCTGGTTATAAAAGGGTGTGGCAATTCCCTGATTGTTCGGGGGAACGATACCGGAGCCAAGGACAGTTTCGGTTTTCTTTTTCGTGCGGTGATCGACTTTAGTGACCGTATAGGTTTGGGTCAGGTTTTGATTTGCGTCATCCACATCGTTAATGACACCCAGATATGACTGGAGGATGGTGTTCTGATTCTTAAACTTAGTTTCAAACAAGAACTGGTAGCTTAACGTCTTGCGTCCAGCGGCAACGTCATCACCTAACGCAACGTGGATCTCGTAGAGCACGTTATCGTCAAAGTTATACTTGTTTGGGCCGATACCCGGCTCCTCGAACGGGTACACGCCAAGTGCTACAACGAGGTTTTTGTTGCTGTTGTCTTCGTCGACGAATGCGTAAACATCGGTGGTGTTAGCAGCCGGGTCAAGGGTAATCAGCGGCGCATCCATATGGCTGGATGCAAATAGGGAACCGCTTGCCAGTACAAGCAAAGCAATTACTCCATAAACGCTCAACATCTTACTGATTGTTTTCATAAACAGCCTCCTTTCTTTGAATATAGGTATTCCTGGTTAATTCGATTGGCCCGATGTCAGAATCGATTTCTGCGCCTGTAATGCCGCAGTTTCTTTAAAGAGGTGCTCTCGTTCCGAAGGCAAGAGCATGTGTTGAATAGCTGTGGTTTTTTCGAACCAAACCTCAGCCTCTTTATGTTGTCCCGCTGCCGCTGCAATGACACCTGCGTGATAGAACAGGCGTGCGTCCTGTGTTCCCTCAGCCAGTGCCCGCTCACTGAACGAGCGCGCCTCCTGAATCCTCCCCACAGCCCTGAGTGCCCAGGCGAGTGTGTCCAGCGTGAAGATGTCTGCGCGCACTTTTAGTTCCTCTTCCGACAGCAACAGTGCCATTTTGGTGTCATGGCCAATCGTGGCAAGATACAGGGCGAAGGTCCTCGGATCATCAGAAGCACCGCGTTGCATAAGCTGTTTCTCGACTTGGCCCGCTTTATCCCTGTGGCCGGCCGTACGCAGGGCTTCAATAAGACCCCACTGGTGCTCAGGAAGGGGGTTTAACTGAGTGGCGCGTGTTAGTGGAACTATGGCTTCCGTGTTTTTCCCTTTTGCCAGCAACATACGTCCGCGCGCCAGAAGCGCCGGGGGATAATCGGGTTGTAAGGCAAGCGCTGTCTCAATAATGTCTGATGCCTTTGAAATATTACCTGCCTGCATTTCGTATAAGGCGAGACGCACGTATGCCCATGCTGCCGATTCATGGTCGCGCGAGCTGCTTGCTCCTGTGGCCATTTCCATTACTGCGATTGCTCCCTGCAGATCACCTTTCAGCCAGCGGACGTGAGCGGTGCGGCTGTATGCCTGCGGGCCGGGCTTTTGATCCATCATTTTTTGATAGGCATCGATCGCCTCGTCGAGCTTGCCTTGCTCCATCAACAGATCACCCAGCAATCCGTGATCAAATGACAGTCCACGCTGGGCAACCAGTTCACGTGCCAGGGCTTCTCCCTCTTTAAATTGGTGCAGATTGTGGAGCACGTGTCCGCGTAACAGCATAGCCTCGGCGCTGTGCGGCTCCTTCGATTCGACGCACAGGGCGCATTGCTCGGCCAATTTGTAAAAGCCCGGATCAAAACTGATGCGCGCTTTGGTAACAAATGCCCAACCGAGCCGTTCCAGGTACGCCGTACGCCACGGTTCCTCGGCACAGCGTGCCTTTTGTTGCAGGTGGATGATTTGCTGATCTATCCGGTCTGTGCCTGTATGCGGTGTGAGTGCGATAGTGCAAGGATCGGCGGCGTTGACGGGTGGTGATACACTGACGTCAACGGCAGGTAAAGCACCAGAAATCGAATGGTCGTCTCTCCTGCAGCCCGTAAAAAGCAAAAGAGTCAGTAATAAAAAAAGGCTGATATATTCAATAAGGCAGAAAACAGATTTCATAAATTTCCCTTTTGAAAGGATTGCCTTTATTAAGTGACCCACATAAACCTTCATCCAAAGGGGGCTACCTTGATAAGCCATTTTCTGCCGGAAGGTTTTTCACAAGGTTTTTCTCGATTTTGTCACTACTCATTTACCTCGGTAAGTTTTAGCACACCATCTTGTATGAGCCCAATTCCCGGGAAATAAAACTTGAATTCTTTGAGTCCTGGCTCTAAGAGTGAGTCTCCATCGTTTTCAGACAATTTTCAAACTTCCCTCATGGAGTCTCAACAACCTTATTTATACTCACGATTTCTGTTCTGTCCGTTGCAACTTCCGGCGCTATTTCATGAAAATACCTTGAACCCAATAGAATAGTCCCCGGCATTATAATACCAGCTCTTGCCCCATCAACGCCTGATTGCCAGGAACCATCGTGACTCACTATCTCTCCATTTTCATATATATTCACGTCTTCTCCAAAATAGAATACGCTGTTATTCCGATTACATATTGCAACGTAATTCTTTGAGACCTCTACTAATTCACCGTCAAGGGTTTCTCTTTCTTCCATAACTCTGGTTTCTATACCCTCTATCTCCTTAGTTTCATCAACCTTTAACTTTACTGCAATATTATTATATCTGGCGGGGGGCTGTCTTCGTCTGGCGAGGACAATCAGGCGGTGCATCCAAAAGGGTTCCAAAATAAAAAAGGGAATCGCGGTAACAATATCCCTGCCATTTGTGGCAGAGATCAAATTCAGAACAGGTGTAGCACACCGTTCCATTAAACTGTTCCCTGGAGGGATAAAGGAAATTATAAAGCTTAGGTGAATTCCATACACCGGCAACACCCTTCTCAAACACGTTTCCTACGATATGATTTTCAGCGTGAGGGATCTGATCGCAGAGGGTAACATCCCCGTTTGGCTGAATAAGCATACTCACCCTACCGCCAGAGCAGATAGAGCGTCGATCCCAATCCTCTCTATTCTTTCTCGTCTGGCTTTGGACACTGGTATCATCCTGTGCTGTAATAGATACTGAAGGGTGTTTCTCACGTATCCTCTCAATAGCCTCTTTAATGTAAAGCTTTTGTTCATGTGTCAGAAAGAGCGCATCGTCGTGTCGATAATGGCTTCGACCATATTGCACGAACTGGAAGTTGGTTACACCCAGATTGGAGAAAAGGCGCACAAGCCCATCAGGGGCATCAAAGTTATAACTGGTGAGGACGCATTTGACCCTCGGTGTTAATCCGGCAGCGATGAGATTTTTTATGGTCTCAGTGGCATTTTCCACATACCGGGAACTGCGGGTCAGCATTTCCGCTACTGCTGTATCAGGGCTGTCTATGCTCACCTGAATATCACGTCTGAGGTGCGGTGGCGGATCCGGAATGCCAATCCCCAATTCTTTCAACCTGGATGCCGTTTCCTCAGAGAGAAAACTCTTCGTTGAGAGAAAGAACACAAACTCCCGTTTTACCATTTCAGTAAGTATCCTGAGCACGTCTTTTCTGGTAAAAATATCACCTCCGGTGATGTCGACCATAAAAATTTCATTATCTGAGAGATCGCAGAAGATATCCTTTAACCGTTCAAAATCAGCCTCGTCACAGGTACGTCTTTCTGCGTAACAGTACATGCAATCGCACCCGCATCGGTTTGTAATGGCAATATTCACTGAGATGGGCCGTGCAAGCCGCTGCAACGGATATTGATATGAGGAAAAGTCAGGGAATAAATGCTGATTAGTTTCACGGAAGGATGGGCTTGGTTCACCATCAAAAGTGACTATGCCTGCATGCGAAATAAGATGCGTTAACGTACTTTGGAAAAGGTTCGAATGGGGACCCTCTTTTTTGTCTGCGATGGCGAGTGCGTCGCTCCACGCCTCTTCGATATCACTCAGGGTAAATGTCCCATCAAGAAAGGGGAGCAGAGTAGCTTCCACCGGTGTCAGGACCTTATGGGTCAGCGTATCAGTAACACATTTGTAGACAATGACACTCGTTTTGTCATTTCTAATACGCCAGGGGGTATTTATCCGAGGTTTCGCTCCGGGGTTCGTTAGCATATCTTTCATCCCTACATGAAAATTTCTTAAAACGATTATCATCAGAAGATCAAACAACCTTGTTTATTACTCTTTCTGACTATTCTTGCAGCCTTCCTTGCACGCTTTTTTGCACCATTCTTTGCAACTACTCCCACAGCCCCATCCAAATAGGCCATCCACCTGAATTATTTCACCGGCAGTCGAAACAACTACACTATACGGCAGATCAATCCCTGTCCTTTCCAATGAGTCTTTTAAGATCAAAGAAATGATCTTTAAACGGGGATCGGCCTTTTTTCCAGGAGACATAATTCATTTCCTTACCGTAAATATCAAAAAAGACTGCTTTTCATAAATCTCATTTCGGTTCATTAATGTTATCTCACGCTGTTTTTGAGACGTCCTTACACCCGTCAGAACAGCCGGTATTGCATGATTTTTTACATCCGCCGCCTCCGCAGTCCCACAGTGAATTAACATCCAGCACGTCAGTTATTACTGCGTTAATCTTACCTGCATCCAGCTTAATGCCCTGTTTGGTGAGCGACTCCTTCAGGGAAAGCCTGAGAGGCTGTATTCTCGGATCGGCCCCTTTTGCCATGATCCTCCTCCTTTTAAGTGTATGTTTATAAAATGTTTTCCATCATGAAATCATACAGAGTGTAAAGGAATTTATCATTTTTAGCTCACTGTCAACTGCTTACTGCTTATTGTATCTTTTTTGGTTGCGGCTTCGCAGCACTAGAAGGTATCAGCTCGTTTTCTGATTACTTTGGCAGCCGTCTTTGCAGCCGTCTTTACAGCCTTCTTTACAGCCTTCCCGGCAGTCACCTAAATCGATCCCCTGAAGTATTTCGCCTGCAGTTGAAATGGCTACATTGTTTGGCAGATCAATCCCTGCCCTTCCCAATGAGTCTTTTAATAACAAAGAGATAGTCCTTACACGGGGTTCAACTTTTTTTTTCACAGGCATAGCTCCCTCCCTTCTAACCATAAATATTAAACGACAAACTGCATTTTCAATAAATCTTGTTTTGGTTCATTTAGTTGTTTCACTATCCTTTTCTGCTATCCTTGCACCCGTCTATACAACCATCTTTGCAATCAAACGCGCAACCGCGACTACAATCGCCGAGAGATTTGGTCAAATCACGAGCGACAACACCAAGGGATGTATCTGACAATGTAACGCGATATTTGGCAAGAGAGTCTTTTAACGTTAGGGATATGAGTTTTAAACGGTTATTCTTTCGTTTTACCATAGCCACCTCCATAATTGTTGATTATTGTTTGCGCTCATCTTAATCCAGTAAATTTTTTAAGGTGAAGCAAGATCATAAATATTTGATTAAAGTTCAGAAATATTTTGCCGTAAAAAATAAAAAAAGCCTTACTGCAAAGATTTTTGCTAAACATCTTCGGCAGTAAGGCTGTCTTTTTTCTTATGCAGTAGGCTATCTTACGAAACTCACTTCCCTGTGCGTTGAAAGACCCTTTACTTTGCGTCCCCCCAATTGCTCGGAGTTTGCCTTTATCGTATGTTTTGTCTGTTCCTTTACTTTATGAAAAACTCGTATTATCGGTTGGTATTTAAAATAGCACTGTATCGTTAAATGTCAAGAAAAAAATAAGGATTGATATTGAGTTCTCTTCGAAACACTAATATAATGAAAATTAAATGGGGTTATCGAGGTGTTGGCAGGCAAAAAACAAAAGATGAAAGATGGGTAGTTGCTGTGGACATGAAAATCAATTTTGAATCTGAAAAGATAGATGTCCTTATTCAATTAGCTATTCAGGAGGACATCTTTACCGGGGACATTACAACTGAAAACCTCGTTCCAGATAATTTGATGATTGAAGGATCATTTATTGCAAAAGAGGCCGGGGTGATTGCCGGATTGCCGGTTGTTGAATACTTTTTTTCAAAACTCGATAAGAACGTTTTTTTTAAACATTGGGTTAAGGAAGGAGTCTTCGTTCATAAAGGTGAGACCATTGCTGTAGTAAATGGCAGAGCAAAGGCCATCCTCTCCGGCGAACGGATTGCCTTAAATTTCCTTCAAAGGCTTTCGGGGATCGCAACGCTAACATCACAGTTTGTCGAGCGTATCAAAACTTTAAAAACCTCCATTATGGACACAAGGAAGACTATCCCAGGTTGGCGATATTTGGAAAAATACGCAGTGGGAGTAGGTGGTGGGACCAATCATCGGATGGGTCTTTATGACCAGGTGCTGATAAAAGACAATCACCTGGATATTATAAAAAACAAAGTATTGTTTAGCATATCTTCCCATGATAGCATTATTGAAAAAGCTGTGTCTTTTTTAAAACAACGAATAAAGAAGGATATTTTAATCGAGGTAGAAACAAGGACGCTGGAAGAAGTAAAGGATGCTCTTGCAGCAGGGGTTGATATCATACTGTTTGATAATATGAGCATCCAGCTATTGAACGATGCTGTAAAAGTGGTTAAAGGGTGGAAATATGGCGAAGGAAAACGCCAACCACTTACCGAGGCGTCCGGAAATATTACCCTGGAAAATGTCCATCTTGTGGCACAAACGGGCGTAGACAGAATTTCTATTGGTGCTCTTACCCACTCGGCGAAGGCCATGGATATTTCCCTGGAAATATTTACATAATAGTTTACATGAATTATTTCAAAAAATGTTTGAATCCGAAAGATTTGTTCAATAAAATTAACGATTTTATAAAATAGTTCGTAATTTTTCCGATTTTCCGTGAACTCCGTGTCCTGTTATGAAAATATGGGATTGAATAAACACGTGGTTGAATGTATCGTATGAAGGCAGTTGTCATAATCCCTGCCCGATATGCATCGACCAGGCTACCTTCTAAATTAATCCTGCCAGAAGTCAAGTCTCTCACGGGAAGGTATATCATAGAACACGTCTACAAAAATGTAAAGCAGGCGAGGCGAATTCATAAAGTTATCGTTGCTACTGATAGCCAGCTTATATACGATATCGTCAAAGGGTTCGGTGGCGAGGCTGAAATGACTTCCGTATCACATGCTTCAGGGACAGACCGAATTGCAGAGGTGGCGGGGAGATTAGAAGCTGATGTTGTAGTGAATGTGCAAGGTGACGAACCAGAGATGCAGGCGTCTGTGGTTGATCAGGTCATAGATACTTTAGTGGGAGACGATGTTGCGGTAATGGCGACCCTGGCAAATGTGATAACAGATGCTGCAGAATTGAGCAATCCGAATGTGGTAAAGGTTGTGCTGGATAATCGCGGATATGCACTCTATTTTTCCCGCTCACAGATTCCTTACGTACGTGATAGCAGAGATCCGGTTAATGAGCCAGGTATTACATTTCTGAGGCACCTGGGGATTTATGCATATCAAAAGGACTTTCTGTTACAATATTCCAGGCTTCCAGCCTCGCCTTTGGAATATGTTGAAAAGTTGGAGCAACTCAGGGCACTCTCTAATGGATACAAAATTAAGGTGGCAATTACGCAGTATATCTCCAGGGGTATTGACACGCAGGATGATTTGATGGCATTTTTGGAAAGATACAGGCATGACTAAACACATATTTGTTACGGGTGGTGTGGTTTCTTCTCTTGGTAAAGGGCTCAATTCTGCTTCCATCGGTATGTTGTTGGAAAGCAGGGGGCTTAAAGTAAGACTTCAAAAGTTTGATCCCTATGTAAATATCGACCCGGGGACGATGAGTCCATATGAACATGGGGAGGTATATGTGACTGATGATGGTGCTGAGACGGACCTGGATCTGGGGCATTATGAGCGATTCACCAATAGCAAGACGAACCGGTACTGCAACTTTACGACAGGTTCAATTTATTATTCTGTTATTATGAAGGAACGCAAGGGGGAGTATTTGGGCAAGACGGTGCAGGTAATCCCCCATATAACCAATGAAATCATAGAATGTATCCAGAAACTGGATGGACCTGATACGGATGTGGTTATATCCGAAATCGGGGGTATTGTGGGAGATATAGAAAACCAGCCTTTCCTGGAAGCTATCAGGCAGTTTGGCCAAAAGGTGGACAGGGAGAATGTGCTCTATATTCATCTCACCCTTGTTCCTTATTTAAGTGCCGCAGAGGAGATAAAGACGAAACCTACCCAGCACAGCGTTGGTATGTTGCGACAGGCGGGCATTCAACCCGATATCATCATTTGTAGGACGGAAAAACATCTTGGCGCTGAGATAAAAGAAAAGTTATCCCTTTTTTGTAATGTGGACAAAAATGCGATCATTGAGGAGCGGGATGTGAAGCCTTATCTCTATGAGATACCGTTGATCCTCGTTGATCAGGGCTTGGATACATTTATCATTCAGAAATTAAGGTTAAAAACAAACGGTAATAATATTGATAAGTGGTTGTCAATACTGGAGATACTAAAAAATCCGAGCCAGGCAACAGAGATAGCGATTGTGGGAAAATATATAGCGCATCAGTCGGCCTATGAGTCTATTTATGAATCTCTTATCCATGGGGGAATAGGTAACAATGCGCGGGTGCGGATGCGCAGAGTAGAATCTGAGGATATTGAAAAAAATGGGGCCAAAGCACATCTTGAAGGGGTGCAGGGGATTCTTGTGCCAGGGGGCTTTGGTGTGCGTGGTGTTGAGGGTAAGATCGAGGCGATACGGTATGCACGGGAAAACAAGATTCCTTTCTTCGGAATTTGCCTCGGAATGCAGTGTGCAGCAATCGAGTTTGCAAGGAATGTGTGTAAACTTAAGGGGGCAAACAGCACAGAGTTTGATATGAATACGCCTCACCCTGTAATTAGTTTATTGGAAGAACAACGAACAGTGCCTGGTAAGGGTGGGACAATGAGGTTAGGGGCGCAGCCTTGCGTCCTTCGGCCAGGCACAAAAGCATTTCAGGCATATGGGAGTCAGGAGATATCGGAACGGCATCGGCACCGATATGAATTTAACAATAGATATACAGAAATATTTGAAGCCAATGGTGCGGTTTTTAGCGGATATACGCCGAATGAGCAATTAGTGGAAATCGTGGAACTCAAAGATCACCCCTGGTTTGTTTGTGTACAGTTCCACCCGGAATTTAAGTCGAAGCCTACGAAGCCTCATTCGTTATTCAGGGAATTTATACGGGCATCCTTGGTCTATTAAACGTGGTTGTGGGGACTCTTCATTTTTTTTGTTTCTGATAATTAAATCTGAATTCCCAAGGTATTTGCAATCCTGCTGAATTCCTCGCTTGAATGAAATGCAATCAGAATCTTCCCCTTGCCGTTGCTTTCCCTGATAGTAACCTTTGCCCCAAAAAACCTGCGGAATCGGTCTTCCAGGTCTTCGATATGGGGAGATGTCTTTTTTGTGATTGTTTTTCCAGGTTTGACTTGTTTCTTTTCTATCGAAACAATCTCCTCTATGTCTCTTACGGATAACCCATCTTGTATAATGCGTTCGCAAAGCCTCGTCTGTGTTTCCTTGTCTTGAATGGCCAATAATGCCCGCGCATGTCCCATGGATAATGTTCCACGTGAAACATTATCTTGGATTTCCTGCGGCAAGTCCAATAACCGGAGATAATTGGTTACAGATGTGCGGTCTTTTCCCATGGCCTTCGCAACCTGTTCCTGGGTGAGTCCGAACTTTGTGATCAGTTCTTCGAATCCTTTGGCCTTTTCAATAGGATTGAGGTCTTCCCTTTGAATATTTTCTATCAAGGCGATTTCCAGGATATTTTCTCCGTTGGCGTGTCGAACGATGGCAGGTATCTCTTTTAATCCAAGTTGTTTTGCCGCCCGCCAGCGTCGCTCTCCTGCAATGAGCATGTATCCGTGCGAGAGTGGTCTTACGATGATGGGTTGTAAAATACCGTATTTTCTGATGGATTCCACAAGCCCCCGCATCTCTTCTTCGTTAAAGAGGTCTCGAGGCTGGAGGTCGTTGGGCTGAACATCTTCGGGGTTAAGCCGCACAATTACATCTTGTCCTACATCGGCCTCTATTCCAATAACTCCGCCAAGGAGTGATTGTAAGCTGCGGCTGAGTTTTTCCTTTTTCGACATGGTCCTGGCTCCTTTTTCTGGTGGGTTTTCAATTGCATTTCCTGATAAGGAATGCTAGTATTTAACACACTTTTAAGGGAAAAGATGTTTCACGTGAAACACCTTAAATTAGTGTATGAGATTTTTTTGAATTTGCAAGGGTTTTTATGCGCAGGTGCGTATTTACTATTGCCGCGAATACCGCAAGAGAAGTTAGCCGGGAGACAATATTTTATTTAATTGGATGCGGAGGAATTTTGCTCATATTCTTATCCTTTTCCTTTACTTTGTTTGCTTTTGGTGAGGAAACGCGGATGATAAAGGAGATGGGGATATCAACAATTACGATTTGCTGCCTGTGTCTTGCATCGCTGAGTGCCGCAAATACAATATCCAAAGAAATGGAAAAAGGCACTATTATGACTTTATTGTCTAAACCCGTAGATAAGGGGTCTGTCCTCTTTGGCAAATTTTTAGGGATACTGGTAGCTGTCTCGTCGGTATTCCTGACGATGGGTCTCTTCCTGACTGTTTCGTTGTGCATGAGGGAGTCTTTCGATTATCATACGGGTTTATTAACGGCATTTGAACGGGTTGGGTATTCAACGGTTTTTCAACTGATATTTGCATTTTTACAAGTTGCCATAATGTGTGCCATAGCAACTGCCGGCTCTGTATACTTGCCTATGATATCCAACCTGAGTTGTTGCATGGTTATCTATGCCATTGGGAATGTAATAAGTTTTTTTCAGGATGTGCTTCAGCAAAATGGGGGCGGAACCCGATGGTACCTCACGTTTTTGGGTATCTTTTTTCCAAATCTTGAGGAATTCAGTGCTATTGGAGTGGAAAACAAGTTAGAGTCGTTGTGTTTATATCACATGGTATTGTTGTTGATATATGCTGCGCTGTATATTATGTTTGTTATCATATTAGCATTCTTGCTTTTCGACCGCAAAGAATGTCGTTGAGTTTACGCATCTCTAATATTGGAAAGGACTTGTTGTTGATATATGGAGTAATCGGAGACGTACATAGTAACTATGAGGCATTAACGGCAGTTGTTGATGAATTGCAAAAGGAGCGTGTTGACAAGGTATTATGTACAGGAGATATCGTTGGTTATGCTGCCGAACCGATAAAGTGTATAGACTTAATACGTGAATTAAACTGTATCGTTGTGGCGGGAAACCATGACTATGCAGCGGTGGGAAAATTTCCAGCAGGTTATTTCCATGCCGATGCAAGGGCTGCAATTTTGTGGACGGCAAAGCACCTCTCGGCCGAGTGTATAGAATTCTTAAAAAATTTACCTTTGGTTGTAGAGCTAAACGATATTACCCTCGTGCATGCCTCTTTGAATCATCCCGAATTCTTTGATTATATTACGACAGGGGCTGATGCACAACTTAATTTAGATATCTTAAAAACACAGATTTGTTTTTATGGTCACAGCCATGTGCCGTTAGCCATTTTTGGGGAGAGCGGAAGCATCCGTGTGGATAGAGGGTGTGTTTTTGATTTAAATAACGCCGAAAAGGTGCTTATCAATGTGGGGAGTGTAGGTCAGCCGCGAGATTGGGACATCAGGGCGTCTTATGCTATTTATGATGATGAAAAAAAGGTTGCACAAATTAAACGCACTAAATACAATATTCATGATGCCGTAAATAAGATTTATATGGCAGGGTTACCAGAGATAAACGCCTTGCGCCTTATGGGGTAAGTCCTTTTGTCTTCAGTGCTTACATCTGCTCTTGTCTTCTCTGCAAATTGTCTGGCCTTCCCGTTTTGGTTTGTGTACCTCGACGTTCTCTAATTTTAAAGATGTATTAAATAAGCTGCTTCTATGTGGTCAAGCCGTTCCATCTCCCGGATGCAATCTTGCGGTACAGCGGCATCTACGTTTATGATCGTAATGGCATTGCCACCAGTCTCCTTCCTGCCAAATGCCATATGGGCAATATTTATCTTTTTGTCACCAAGAACCCGACCAATATTTCCAATTAAACCGGGTTTATCCTTACCAAAGAGAATAAGCATGTGTTCGTTGAGTACTGCCTCGATGCCGTATCCGTTGACATTCACAAGCCGTGGTTCATTTTTACCGTAAACCGTCCCAGATATGGTGGTTTCACCGTTAGCGCTTTTTATTTTTGCGCTAACGAGACTCGTGAAATCGCTCACACCACTGCTGGTGGTAATATTGATCTTGATACCTCGTTCTGCGATAAGATGTGGTGCACTGACGAGGTTGACACCGTCTTCGAGGGCGGGCTTGAGCAGTCCAACCATGAGGCTGTCCGTAACAAGGCAAATATTTCTCTTGGTAATTTCTCCTGTATAAACAATATCTACCGACTGAATACCTCCGGCGGCGAGTTGGATGAGGAGAGAACCCATCTTTTCCGCCAATGTTATATAGGGTTTCAGGATGTTAAATTCTTCGATGTTATACGGGGGGAGGTTTACTGCATTTCGAAACCCCTTTCCCGTAAGCGCGTCAGCCATTTGTTCAGCTGCTTCTACAGCAACCGCAAATTGGGCCTCTTCCGTAGATGCCCCCAAGTGAGGCGTTGCGACAACTTGGTCTAGTTCCAGGAGCTTATTACCTGTGGGTGGTTCTACATCAAACACATCGAGGGCGGCTCCTGCAACGTGGCCACTCTTTATGGCATTGTAGAGATCTTCTTCGGAGAGAATTCCGCCCCGCGCGCAATTGATAATACGAACTCCCGGTTTCATTATCGAAAATTCCTTTTGTGTGATAAGATTCTTTGTCTCGCTGTTAAAAGGGACATGAATCGTAATATAATCGGCTTGAGAGAGTAATTCTTTGAGATTTTTTGCAATGTGTATGCTGTATTGTGATGTCATTTCGGGAGAGATGAAAGGGTCATAACCAACGACCTTCATCTCTAAGGCAACAGCGCGTTTTGCAACCTGTCTTCCTACCCGGCCGAGTCCGATGATACCAAGAGTCTTTCCGGCAATTTGAATGCCGGTAAACTTCTTCCTTTCCCATTTACCAGCCTTGACTGATGCGCAGGCCTGGGGAACAAAACGTGAAAGGGAAAAGAGCAATGCTACGGTATGTTCGGCAGTTGAAGTTATATTTCCTTCTGGCGTATTCATGACCACAATGCCTTTTTTGGTGGCTGCCGCTACATCTACGTTGTCAACCCCAACGCCAGCCCGGCAAATGGCCTTTAGTTTATCTACTTTTTCCAGTAAAGGTGCGGTAATTTTTGTCCCACTGCGCAATATAATTCCATCGCAGCTTGTCATTATAGTCTTTAATTCATCCGCTTTTATACCGGGTTTATTCAGGGCATCAATTCCTGCTTTTTCAAGTATTTCAATGCATATGTCCGGAAGTTCATCTGCAATTAAAACCTGCATAGTATCCTTTCTCGAGATTATTATCTTTTAACAGTTATTGTAAAAAAATGTATTATAACAATTTTATCCTTTAAAATCAATTCCAAACTCTGTATTGCCGAGGAGCAGATAAATATTTGCGGTGGATAAGATTTTTTGATAGACTACTTACCATCTATTTAGAACCACACGTTTTTAAGATGGAGTACTATTCATGAAAGGTATACTTTTCGTCACAGTAAGCATAGTTCTGGTCTTCTCCCTTTTTGGTGCAAAGAATGCTAATGGGCAAGGAGGAGCGCAGGAAGTCATGAAGGAGTTTGATGATTTTCAAAAGTCACTTTCGGGCTGGATGAAGAACCTCGATAACCTGGGGTCGCAAATTACTGCACTTCAAAAAAGTGTGAGTGAGACCCATTCGAAAGAGTTCGATAAGATAATAAAAGGGAATGAAGAAAAATTGAATTCTATCGTTTCAAGATTAGAGGCGATAGAGAAGACTTCGTCTGTGGCAGATGTCAAAGGGTTGCTGGATTCTTTTGGCAAGACCCTGGATGTCTTAAAAAAGTTATTGTCTGATCTTTCAAAGCGGGTTGAGGATCAGGAAGTAAAAACTGCTGTACTCGAGAAAAGATATCAGGAGGCGCAAAGACCTTTGGAACCCATTAAAAAGGCTATTGATGATTTGAGTAAATTAGTGACCGAAAAATTAGGTGACCAAGAGAAGAGGATTGCAACCGTTGAAGAAAGTTTCAAAACACGGGTGGCTTCTTTGGATTCCTCGGTAAAAACCTTTGAAGGACAATTGAAGACTATTTCAGATTTGGAAACGCGGATAAAAAAAGTGGAAAAAGCCGGGGTTGGCGTTGCGGGGACAGTAACTGCCGAAGTACTACCAACTACGCCAGCACAAGTGCCTGCTGGAACCGAAACCGTAACGATTGCTGAGGGTACGGAAACAGTGGAAGTAGTAAAAGAACACATTCCTACGCCGGAAGAAGAGGGTTTTCAAGAGATAGGAGACGGGTTTTATATGCGAAATGTGAGACTCCTTCCCTTTGGGTCATCTTCACAGATTAAAGGTGAGATAAAAAATTTGTCAGATAAAGACCGAAGTATCGCAACATTTGCAATTCGGGTTTTTAACACCTCTGATTCACTGTTGTTTACGCAGGATTTTTCAATCAAGACTTTTTGGAAGGGTGAGGTTAAGACTTTCAATGAAATTGTCTCCGGATATTCACCTCTGGAGATTGCCAGGTATGAAATTGTCACAAAGGGGAGATACTAAAAGTTGATTACGAAAAAAGGTTTCATGATTTTGTTTATATTATTTTTGGGTATTCTTGTTGTTGATGAACTAACAGCTTCTGAAGAGAAGTATCCAGGCATGGTCTATGTACCATCCGGTGAATTCACCATGGGTGATAATACACGCTATAACTGGAGTTTTCTGCTGGCGTATAATATTTATGACGGACCTGAACATGCGGTCTATCTGGATGCCTTTTACATGGATAAATACGAAGTGACTAATGAGCAGTATAAAAAATTCGTTGAAGAGACAGGGTACCATAGGCCAAGTTGCTGGAATGATGCCAGGTTCAATCGGCCAAATTATCCTGTTGTAGGGGTAACCTGGGAGGATGCCGCTGCATACGCAAAATGGGCAGGGAAAAGGTTGCCAACAGAAGCTGAATGGGAAAAAGCGGCACGAGGTACCGACAAGCGTTTATGGCCGTGGGGAAATAAATTTGATAAAGAGAAGTGCACTGTGTGGGAATCAGATTACCGTGAGGCCGGACTTAGGGGGACAACACCGGTGGGGAAATATGAGAAAGGTAAAAGTCCCTATGGGTGTTACGACATGGCGGGAAATGTTTGGGAATGGTGTGCCGACTATTATGACCAAAATTATTATGCTGTATCTCCGTCAAAAAATCCTTCTGGCTCAGATTCTGGCTTGCAAAGGGTTGTCCGCGGCGGCGGCTTCCTTTACTTCGGGCATTATGCACGATGTGCCGCCCGTTATCGGGTGCCATGGTATGCGCAAAGCCCTCAAATCGGATTTCGTTGTGCAAAAACAGCTGAAGAATAAAACTGTTGCATGAAAGAGAAGGCCTTGTTTCGATTATGGTATCTTTTCAAAATGAACCTTCATTTCCCCTCCTTCCTGCACTAAGGATTCTAAAAACAAATCCACCTGAAGAGTGGGGTATTTTTCTATTAACAGTGCCCTTGCTTTTCTTAAATCTCCCGTTTGTGTTTCATACTCCGCAATTTCCGACCCGAAAGATGCCGAACCTCCATATCCCCCGCAATCTCTGTGGTTAATAATGACAACTCGATTTATGAGATGAAGCCTTACTGAGAGGGCAAACTTGCTAAAAAAGAGCGCCCGTGTTTCCGGGTTTACAAGATTATAAATACTCCCCGGTATGGAAATATGATCGTAATTGTCTTTCAGTCCTAAAGTTTCATTTATAAATTCCTGGTTTGCAACGGCAAAACGATAGTCAATGCAGGTAATTGCTAAGGTATCACAATCAGGTCTTGCTGCCTCAGGTTGTACAGTAATAGCTATCTGTTGACTATCCACCAAAAGGTCAGGTGAAGGCGTTTTGTTATATGCACACCCAAGAGGGATTGCAAAAAATGAGACAAAAGCAAGACACATTGCCATCCAATTTTTTTTCACAATGAAAAGATTTATATTTAAGCTGGTATGTTTTTGTTTACGCATATTCCGTACATACATGGGGCTATCTGTGAGCATTTTCAGGTTCCTTTATTTTAAATTTTTTCGTATTTTCCCTCTTTCTCAATTCTGCGGGTGCATCATTAAAATTTAATGCTCACAAAATTTGCTTAAAATTATATATGCGCTGGTGGTCCTTATACAGTACCGTGGCATAATATAGAAATACTTTTAGGTGAGGAAATCTTAACTTCATGAGTCTCCGTGCCTTTTTTAAATCCTTGCAAATGGCTTTATACTCAACGAGTGGTTCTGAGAAGTTTTTTGACCCTCCATAGCCAGTGCTGCAGTCTTGATGCCCAAGAATAACTACACGCTTTACGTGATGTAAATGGACCGAAACACCAAAGGTGTTTAAAACAAGGTCTCTTGTCTTTGAATCAAGCAAATTACGTATAGAACCGGGGATAGATATGTAGTCATAATTACCCTTTAGTCCTAATCGATTATTTATAAATTCTTGTGTCGCAGTTGTGAACCGGAAATCTGTACAAGTAATTACCATCGCATCACACCAATGTGTTTTTTTGTCAAAAAAAGTTGAATACTTAACGGTTTTCTGTGTTTGTATTTTACCAGTTGACTCATCTGATGCAAGAGAGTCATTTGTTGTTATACTTACGATACATAACAGATGTAATACAATGATGAAGCAACAGTTCCGTAACATTTTTTGTATATGTCGCATAATATAGTCTTCTCAAAAAAATATTGTTGAAAAAAAAGTTTAATAAATATGAATTAATTCAGTTTTTATAAACCTAGCAAACCTTATTCCTTTGTCGGTCTAAATCTTAAGTATTTATCACACAGTGCTATAGCAGAGATGAATATACTTTTGAACGATTTTACGAGGGGGAAAATGGTGCAAATACACCATTTTTATGCCGCGAGAAAAAAAGGGACAATAGACTTATTTAATTCTTGCGGTGTCTGTACCTCTTGGCTGGTTTAACATTTCCTGAATTTCTTGAAACGTCTTTGTATCAACACGAAGCTTACCCTTGGTATCTGAAACACCCAATCGTGTGGCCATATCATCGACATCGAGAAGATTTATATCAAGGCTTGAAATATTTACATCTGCGAGGTTGACGTTGCGAGCTGCTTCAAGGGCTACAATAATGTCTCCTCCCATGCCTGAAATTGCCTCTCTTCGCAACCGTTCTCCCTCTGCTTGTGATTGTTTAATTAAAAGATTTCCGTCTGCTATCCTTTGCTCCTTGTAAAGGTCGCCTTCTGCCTTCCTCTGGATTAAATATTTATCAGCCTCGGCGAGAAGTTCTATTGTCTTTTTTGTGGTTTCAGCATCGAGTACGGTGATTGCTCTCTCTTTGTCGCCGCCAATTTTCTGCGCAATAGCCTCTGTATCTGCATCGATCGTTTGGGTAATACCTCTTTGTTCTGCGGCAAGCGCCTTTGATTTGTTTAGAACATTATCAAGTTCAGCCAATTTAATATTTTTAATCTTTCTTTCCAGTTGTGGGTCAAATCTCAATTCTAAAATGAGCACGTCAATTATATCTACATGACGAGGAACTAACCTTTCCGTAAGTTGTATTTTAAATTCTGCTGCCCTTTTCCGCTTTTCTTCCGGATTGTATAAATCTCGTTCCACCATCTTACCGAGCACACTTCTGGCGATATCGCGCGTTTCATTTTCCACGATGATTTTGTACCGTTCTCCAACACCAATATCTTGACGCAGCTGCCACGCCTCTCCCCTTTTGATCTGATATTTAACGATGATGTCAGCTGAGACATCATAATCATCTGCAGTTCTGATAGCAGCTTCCTTCCGCTCGTCATGTCCCAAACGTGAAGGTTCTTTGGCAAGTTCGAGGGTCTGTACCGTGCTGTCATAAAGATCCCATTGATCGATAGCTGTAACTGCCCTGTGCCATCCAGGCCCGTAATCCTTCTGTACGATACCTCGCTTTACACCCCAGATGATTGTTCTTACACCTACTTGATCAACACCTACTTTGATAACAAAGAATTTGACACCAATGATAAACGCGGCAATAAATGTGACGATTCCAATAGGAATAATATATTTTGCGGTAATCTTGCCTATGTGCATTTTCACCTCTTTATTGATCGACGTTAATTGAAAATGGTAAAGTTAATTATGGGGACTTATCCGGCCCTGGCTTTAGTGGACTAACCAAAGCTGCATCTGGAGGTTCTGGGAACATGTAATCGATCTTGGGTGCATCCTCAATATACTTAAATCTTTGTATGCTTTGCGGTGTTTCAACGCCTTGCCTGATAATTGGGGTGCTTCTGATAATTGCCTGTTTTAGACGTCTGGCATATTCCAGCCTGACCAAATTCCGTCCCCCTTCTCCTTCCAGTGCGTTACGTAATAATCGAACGCCTTCTGCCTCTGTCTTTAGTGTAGCAAGAATAGCTTCTGCCTCTTTTGCAAGCCTTTCATACGCAGCATCAGCTTCAAATCTTGCTCGGATAAGATACGCATCAGCATCCTGTTTTTTGGCCTCAGCACTACCTCTTGCATCCATGATGCGCTTATCACATTCACCCCGAAATCTTGCTACTTCTACTTCCAACTTTTTCGTTTCCTCAACAACAACCCTTCTCTGGTTTTCTCTTGCAGCGGAAGCCCTGGTTTTTTGTTCCTCAACCTCTTTGTCGGCCAATCTTCGCTCCTGGATCTTTTCTGCATATTCCCTGTAATAACGATAGTCGCTTAAGTTTATGGATGTAACAAAAAAACCGTGGGGTTCCAGCATCTTGTTGATCTCGTCTCGCGCCTTTTGAGCCTTGACATCACGCTTGGAAGAGATCGGAAACTCGTCTAATGTCAATTCCCCATAGCAGTAATAACAAATAGTTCGTGCATAATCGTACAGCCATTTTTGTTTGAAGACATCCCCTATGCCGGTGTTCTGAACAACATGTACGGCGTAATCGGGATTTAACATGTACTGTATTTGCAAATCTAACACTACATCGCCACCGTCAATTGATTTGACTGTTATTGGGTTACCCTGCGGATGTTTTTCGTCAATTTCGGCTGAGGTCATTTTTAAAACCTGCTCGCGTTTATCTAACACATATATATCCTGAATGAAAGGGTAATAAAGGACGGCGCCGGCCCTGTTTATTAATTTAATGCCACCGGTAAGATTGTTTACAATTACAGCTACTTCGTCAGCGGCGATCTCTTTCCAGCTTAATTCCCTGCCACCATATATACCACCAATTATTATCATTATGATAATCACTACTATGATTGCTTTTCTGTATATGTGGTAATGCTTGGTTTTTGGTTGAAAATGCTTATCCATAATTACCCTTCTCTGCTTAAGGTGTTTATTGCCGAAGTATTTTAATGCCTTTTGTTTGTAAAAATTAGCTCGGCATTATAAAAAGAAGTCTTTGTAACGTCAATAAAAAAGTAAAAAAAGAATGGTCTTGGACGTTGCTGCGGAATGTTTTTCAGTATTTATAAATCAAGCCGCAATGAATATCAGGGAGTTGTCAGATGTTTTGTTTGTGATATATTTTAGTGTATAAATCCATGTGGATTTGTGAAGGCAGTGCAAATTGTAAAATAAGTTTCATTTTTGCAATATGACGTAATTGCGGTGCGGTGTTAAGTTTTTACCATGTTGCGTCAATATTTTATTGTAAGTAGTATCTATTGCAAATACTAATGTCGGATTTGCAACATCCTGTATTTTTGGAATAATATTTGTTGTGTTCTACTACTAATGGATATGCTTGTGGGTGTAGAGTGGTGATTTTGCGGATATCTATTCAGTAATAAATAGAAACAAAGCGGCTTTTGGGAAATATTAATAAGAATAAAATATATTTGCTTGACATCGTTTGGTTTTATTATTAAGATATGTCGCTCGAATGTTTATGCAATTGAAGTATTTTGGGTAAAATGCCAGGAGGAGGAGAAAGGAGGCCAAATACCTTAGTTGACGTTTAGCAGTGATTTAGGTTTTCTGGTTATTTGTATTTGTACGTTGGGGTCCAATAGACATTAATAAAGGGAGGTGTATAAAATGAGATATAAATTGTGGAAGACCTGTGTCGGTGGGTTTGTTACTGCCGTCTTCTGCGTTGTGACTGGCGCCCAGTCGTTTGGGGCAGATGTTAAGTCGTTAGAGGAAATGGAGAAGGAATTGAATGCGCTAAGGGCTTCTGTTTCTGCTTTGTCGGAACAGATAGAGACTGTCAAGCAGGATAAAACAGTTGCCGCAGCATCTTCTGACACGAAAAATGATGTTGAGGCGTTAAAAAACGAGGTTAGCACGCTAAAAGAAGAGATGAAGACTGCCGCACAGGCTGAGCAAGCAGTAAAGGCAGAAGACATCGCAGGTAATGTATATTCTGAATTTGCTAAGAAGGTAAAATTGGGTGGGCAAATTAGAACAAGGGCAGAGTATGCCAATGGCTTTTATCAAGTCCCAACGAGTAATGCAACCTTAGGTGGTGCAACGGGCATCGTTGGTCGTGGGAAATCAACCGATGATGACTACGTGCTGAATCAGACAAGGCTCTGGGCGGATGCCGATGTGAATGAGCACTTGAGGGTATTTATTCAGCTTCAAGATGCAAGGGTGTTTGGTGCTGAAGGAACCACTGTTGGGTTTGCAAATCCAGGCGTAGAAAATAGCATTTTTGATCTTCACCAAGGGTATTTTGATATAAAACAGCTTTTTGATCTTCCTTTAACTGTGAGGGTTGGCCGTCAAGAAATCATCTGGGGTGATCACAGGGTTATCGGTAACTTTGTATGGTCAAACGTAGGCCGTGTATTCGATGGTGGCAGGATAATGTGGGATACCGATGCCATTCATGCTGAAACGTTTGCTGTAAAGGTAGATGAGGATGGGCTTTTTGCCACAGATGGCGACGATAGCTCAGATGAAACTGCATATGCAGCCCAGTTGGCATTTAAAAAGCTGGTTCCAGGGGCGTTGTTGGAATTGATGTATATTCATAAAAACGACCAGGATACTTTAGCGAATGTCGCCACAGGAAGTGGTTATGCGGCACCGGGCGACGGTCCTATCGAAATCCATGATGTCGGTGTAAGAATTGACGGAAAGGTTCCCAACCTCGATGCTATAGATTATACACTTGAGTCACATGGTCAGTTTGGTGATTATGGTGATCAGAATCAAAAGGCTTGGGCATTTGCTGGTAGGGCTGGGTATACGTTTAAAGAGTTGGCATGGACGCCACGTTTTGGTATTGAATATGATTACGCATCCGGTGATGATGATCAAGATGATAACGACCATGAAACCTTTGATAACCTTTATCCTACAAACCACTGGCAGGGTAACTATGGGTTCATCGATTTACTTTCCTGGCAGAACATGCATGACTTCAGGGCGAATGTAAAGGTTGTGCCAACGAATAAGTTGACCGTGCAGGTGGACTACCACTACTATTTGCTTGCTCAAGAGGAAGACGGTTGGTATCTTGCTAGCGGAGCCTTGGCCATCCCTCGGCCTGGCGCAGGCTATGATGATGATGAGAATGATCTAGCTCAAGAAATTGATCTGACTGTAAGCTATCAATTGTATAAAAACATAGGTATCCTTGCTGGTTATTCCTTCTTCAAGGCTGAGGACTGGATTGAAGATAACATAGATGACATTGATACGAGCTGGGGATACTTGCAGACTACAGTCACATTTTAAAGTGTGAAAGATTGTCGTTTGTTTTCTGTCGGCAATAGTTGTTTGGCGTTGTAGTCTTTTTAATATGATGCATAATGGGTGTTGCTTTAGCAACACCCATTTTTTTTGAAAAAATTATGGAAATGGTAAATCGTTATTATCCGACCTTTGAAGAGTTCAAACAATTGTCTGCAAAAGGCAATATTATACCCGTTTACAGACAATTGTTTGCAGATACCCTTACACCGGTCTCTGCATTCCAAAAGATTTCAGATACAGGATATGCCTTTTTGCTCGAAAGCGCGGCGGGTGGAGAAAAGATTTCCAGATATTCTTTCCTTGGTACAAATCCGTTTTTAGAATTTACCTGTTTTGGGTCTCGGATTGAGATAAAACAGGGAGACAAGGGGAAAGAAGTATTCCACGCACAAGACCCCCTGGAGGTTCTGAATAAGGAGATGAAGTCATTTATCCCCGTGCAGGTGGACGGTTTGCCTAATTTTTTCTGCTGCGGGGTAGGATATGTTGGATACGACACGATACGGTATTATGAGTCATTACCTAATACACCAAAGAACGATTTATTGATTCCAGACATTCAGGTTATGTTTTATGATTCAGTTATCATATTCGATCATTTGACAAAAACCATGAAGGTCGTTTGTACTGCAAAAATTGACGGGGAGCTTCTGGAAAACATGTATGCTGAAGCAATTAATAAAATTGACCGCATTATTGAAAAAGTACGAACACCCGTGATGTCTTTAAGCGATGACATCACGACAGAGAAGGAAATTAGTATCTCGTTTTCTTCAAACTTTGAAAAAACTGATTTTCTCAGGGCGGTAGAGCGGTGTAAGGAATATATTCGTGCTGGGGATGTATTTCAGGTGGTTATCTCTCAGCGATTTAAGACACAGACGAATGCTGACCCATTTAACATTTATCGCGTTTTGCGAGTGATCAATCCTTCTCCCTACATGTTTTATCTGAAAATGAATAACCTGAAGCTTATTGGGTCATCTCCTGAAGTTATGGTGAAGGTCGATGGGAAGAAAATTGTCGTAAGGCCTATTGCTGGAACAAGGAGAAGGGGAAAAGATGATATGGAGGATACGTATTTTGCCCAGGAATTGATTGCCGACCCCAAAGAGCGAGCAGAGCACATTATGCTTTTGGATCTGGGAAGGAATGATGTGGGAAGGGTGTCGCGTTATGGCAGTGTGCATATTGATGAAAAGATGGTGATTGAAAAATATTCACATGTGATGCACATTACTTCCAGTGTATGCGGTGAATTGGAGGCAGGAAAAAGTGCGTTTGATTCATTGAAGGCATGTTTGCCGGCTGGTACTCTTTCTGGGGCGCCCAAAATAAGGGCTATGCAGATTATTGATGAAATTGAGCCGACAAAGCGCGGGCCGTACGGGGGCGCGGTGGGATATTTCGATTTTTTTGGCAACATAAATACTTGCATAACAATACGAACGATTTTATTGAAGGGTACCGATGCCTATATTCAGGCAGGCGCTGGAATTGTGGCAGATTCTATACCAGAACGGGAATATGAAGAAACTTTAAATAAAGCTAAAGGATTGTTAAAGGCGATAGAAATTGCTGAAAAGATAATGTGAAGGGCAGTATTCAAGAGATCTGGCACGAAAAAACAACCATCAGTGTTGCTTCAAAGGTCATATCGGCTCTTACTGATTTTGGATCATAGGTATCATATTGCGCGTACTTTCACGAAGTGCGAAAGGAACATTAGAGAGATATTTGAATGAGCATCGCTAAAATCTTACAAATCATTGGTATTATAGTTGTACTCGATGCCCTTTACTTTGGTATTGCGAAGGACTCTATGAAACTGGAAATTCTTCTTTTATTCATTGGTGGAATGATTTTCTATGTGGGGCGTATCGTCGAGAAAAAGAGGTGACTGATCTTGCGATGGATTAGTGATTTTTGCAATCCGGTAATTTTTATTATACCCGTCGCATATTTTAATAACAGAAAAAGCAAAAGATTATTTTTTTTCTTCGATTGTCTCTGTGGTGAAGGTATAAATCTCCACATCTTTCTGTTTCCATGCAGTGGCGGGTAAACCTGCTTTGCTCGCGCAACAATGGGACAAAAATTCTTCTTTACTCCAGCCAGTTTCTGCCGCTACCTGAGGCAAGAAACATCCAACGTGTAAGCCTTTTTTGATAAATATACCCTGTTTCCCAAGGTCAAAATCGAGTGGGTTGTCAATTGGCTTTAGCGGGGATAACACAGAGATCTCAATCTCCAGATGGTCTAACTCTGCAGGTTTGATCCGGTTGAATTCAAATCGGGGATCTTCCGTTGCCGAAGAAATTGCTATTTCAGAAACTGATTGATAAAGAGGCATATCAGATACGAAACGACCTATACAGCCGCGGAGTTGCCCGTGAGTTTTCAAGGTGACAAAAACCCCCTGTCTTCCCTGGAGGTCTGCATGATCACAAGAAAAGTCTGGTTTGGGTTTCTGTTTTACAGCAGCCTCGATGCTCTTTCTGGCGATGTCTAAAAGGATTTTTTTGGCTTGTTCGTCCAAAGAAATAAGTATTTTCAGTATTAAAACTTGATGGAAAACAAAAAATAAGTTTTAAAAGAAGCATGTTTCAGGTTTTTTCTGCTTCATGAAATACGTCTGCGGTAAAAACATAAAATTCCATGCCTTCATCTTTCCATGCATCGCGTGATAACCCTGCTTTTTCACAAAGGCGGCACAATGTTTCTGCCCTATCCCATCCTTGTTCCACTGCAACTTGCGGAAGGAATACGGCGCTAGCATGTCCTTTGCGAATGATAATTCCATCTTTGCCTGCTGTAAATTCTGCAGGTCTATGTATCTTTTTCAGGTGGCTTAAAACCGAAATTTCTATGGTGATATCAGAGACCTCCTTAGCGTCTACAGGGGGAAATCTCCTGTCGTTTGAAGAGGAGTTGATTGTGTTTTCAATAACGCCCTGAAAGAGGGAAGTTCTGGGTATTATGTGTCCAATACAACCACGCAATTCGCCAGATTTTTTTAATGTTACAAAAACTCCGTATTTTTCTTTTAATCTCAGGGTTAATTTGTCGTTTACCTGATCTAGTTTTGGAGAAGCGCCAGTTTTTGTGTAGATCTCCAGAGTATTTCGGGCCAGAGATAGTAAGAATGCCTTTTCATCGCTGGTTAAAAAGAATTGTTGGTTATTAGTCTGGTCTCTCTTTGGAATATGCAGCCCTGATTTGGCCTCTGAAGGTTTTGTGAATAGAATGGAGGCATAACTTACAGAAAAGGAAAAGTCCCCTGATTGGCGCCCGGAGGTATCGTAGTTTAGAATTTCTCCCGATGCATTATCAGGTAATAATTTCAAAAGCAATTCGATCGGCATTATTCCACAAGCATTTATTCCAGTCTCCTTTCGGTAGGACTTAAGTCCTTCAAAGTCTTTATTCAGGATTTTGTCAAATGTGCCATAGTCAAGGGCTTTAATATTTTTTTCGATGTTTTTTCTGAAAGGAACGTAACCGTACCCTTCACCATAATGGGTAAAATCAGAACTTACCACTACGATAGTTTTATCATCTATCAGAGGCCGTATTGCTTTTGCAACACGTTCGAAATCATCGTGTATTAATATACCTACCATGATAGGAACCAATTTAAAGGTTTTTAGAGACATTTGTAAGAAAGGTAATTGGGTTTCCAGTGAATGCTCTCCCTGATAAGCGCCTTCATAAGAACCGAAGAGTGTTGTTTTGTGCGCCTCATTTGATGATGTGTCGGAAGTATCTATGAGTTGTTTACATGCCTCCTGATCAACAGGAATGAGCCCTAGAGGTGTTTTAAAGTTGTTTACATTAAGAATAGAGGCGCCTCGAAATCGCTTGCCGCTTTTAAAATGACTGGGCGAAAGGATAATAACCCTTGTAAACCCAAAATCTTTAATTGCATGATATCCGTAAGCTGCTACTTGGCCAGAGTATTGGTATCCCGCATGCGGTGAAATAAGGGCAATGGGTTTTCCTTTTGATGTTTGTTTGTGGGCGTTTTTAAAAAAGGTATTTATTTGATCCTTCAAAGCAGTTTCATTACCGGGATAAAAGCGTCCTGCCGCTTGTGCTTCCCAAACCTGCCCAGGTTCCGTTTGGGCAAACAATACTGCAGTGGATAATATGATCATTAAGAGAATGACGAATGGGGGTGCTGTTTTCATTGGTATATTCCCTTATTTGAATAATTTGACGACGAAAAAGCCCGCAATCAGTAATACTACAAATACAATAGAGATGATATTAAAGTACTTATCAATGAATTCCTTGATTTTTGGTCCAAAAAGATAAACAAGGCCAGCCACAATGAAAAACCTTCCCGATCGGCTGACTGTTGAGGCTACGATGAATGTCCATGGATTGATCTTGCATACCCCTGCCGCAATGGTAAAGAGTTTGTAAGGAATTGGGGTAAATCCGGCGACAGATACAGCAGCGAAAGCGTTGGCGTTATATTTCTCTTTGACAAAGTTGAATTTGTCCATAATGCCATAAAAATTAAGGATCGGCAATCCTACATATTCAAAGAATTGGTATCCAATAAAATAACCAAAACAGCCACCTAAAACTGAGCCTAGCGAACAGATTGCAGCGTATTTGAAAGATTTTTTGGGAACCGAGAATGCAAGTGCCATCAAGAGCACGTCAGGAGGGATCGGGAAAAAGGAGGATTCGCAAAAAGCTAATGCAAAAAGGGCAATAGTTCCATAAGGGGTATGAGCCCAGTGCATAGTCCAGTCGTAAAGCCTTCTGTGCAGCCCGGCCTTTTTGACCTGAGATAATCCTATTTGCTCGGTATGATTCATAAAACTCCTTAGTATTTTTTCAAAAGTTTATAGAATGAAAATTTTCATGGGTCGAACAAGTAAAAATCGAAGGTAAAAAGAAAATAGTTCGATAATTTCATAAAAAAATATAATATCACAAATTGTCTTTTCAGTCACTAAATTTTTATAACAACAAGTTTTCTCATATGAGAAAAAATCTCCTGATTTTTTCAGATATGTCTTTTCCGGATACAGAAGTGCATGGCAGGCCTTTGTGTGGTGACAACGGTTTGAATAGTGTGTTGATTTGTGTATTAAAATTGACCTCTTAAAGCGTTCTCCCTGTTATCCTTTATAGTATTCTGGTACTTCATTGTCTGCAATTCGCTTTTAACAAAAGGGATGGGATCGGTATTTTCGTCCTAATATCGAGAGGAAGTCAGGCAAAATCCAACCAGGGGTGTGAGAGTTTTGATTTGACAATACAAAGCTTTTCGATATAATGAAAAGGCTTAATATTACATATTGGTAATAGGTTACATCTGATAAGAAAGGTAAATACGTCTTTGCGAAGTGATAAAATTACAAAGGGAATTGAACGCGTTCCGGCACGAGCTCTTTTGTATGC
This sequence comes from Candidatus Brocadia sp., assembly GCA_021646415.1. Taxonomy (NCBI): domain Bacteria; kingdom Pseudomonadati; phylum Planctomycetota; class Candidatus Brocadiia; order Candidatus Brocadiales; family Candidatus Brocadiaceae; genus Candidatus Brocadia; species Candidatus Brocadia sp. The sequence goes on along the minus strand of SOEU01000008.1, from coordinate 80,137 downwards.
AACGGGTTTAAGCAGGGAAGATTTAGGTAAGCCGTTCATTGGAATTGCGAGCAGCTTTACAGATCTTATCCCAGGCCATGTGCACATGAGGTCGCTTGAGAGGGCAATCGAAAAGGGGATTCATGCGGGTGGAGGCGTTAGCTTTATTTTTGGTGTTCCAGGCATTTGTGATGGGATTGCGATGGGTCATGCCGGCATGCATTATTCCCTTGCTTCAAGAGATCTTATCGCTGATATCATTGAGTGTGTGGTGAGTGCTCACTGTTTAGACGGATTGGTAATGCTGACAAATTGTGACAAGATTACACCGGGCATGTTGATGGGGGTTGCCAGGCTGGATATCCCTGGAATTGTCGTGACTGCGGGTCCTATGGTCTCTGGGCGCTATGGTAAGCAGAAGTTGTCGTTGGTGAAAGACACCTTTGAGGCAGTTGGAAGAAGGCGCAAAGGGGAGATTGATGACGAAGAATTGTCTTGTCTGGAGATGGATGCTTGTCCTGGGCCGGGTTCATGTCAGGGGCTCTATACCGCAAATACTATGGCCTGTGTGTCAGAGGCATTAGGGATGTCGTTACCAAGATGTGCCGCATCTCTGGCAATTTCTTCGGAAAAGGAACGAATTGCTTATAAAAGCGGGCAGCAGGCGGTTGAGTTGGTCAGGAAAGGTATTACTGCCAGGAAGATTATGACTCGGGAAGCGTTTGAGAATGCCATAATGGTTGATATGGCACTTGGTGGTTCTACCAATTCCTGTTTACATATACCGGCAATTGCAAAAGAGGCAGGGGTAGAAGTTGATTTAAAGTTGTGTGATTCCATCAGCGCGAGGACTCCTCACATAACAAGCTTACAGCCAGGGGGTGAATATTTATTAGAGGACCTATATTATGCAGGGGGTATCCCTGCGGTCATGAAACGTTTGTGTGACGGCTTGAACGACTGTGCAACGATTAGTGGTTTAAGTATAAAAGAAATTGCAAGGGCAGCGGAAGTTTATGATGAAGATGTTATCAGAACAAAAGAAGGGGCTTACCATAAGGAAGGTGGAATTGCTGTTTTGTATGGAAGTTTATCGCCTGATGGCGCTGTGGTTAAGCAGACCGCAGTATCCGAGAAGATGATGAAATTCAGGGGTGCGGCGAAGGTATTCGATAGTGAAGAAACTGCAATGGCGGCTATTATGGGTTCGCAGATCAGTAGTGGTATGGTTGTGGTGATACGTTATGAAGGGCCACGTGGGGGGCCCGGAATGAGAGAGATGTTGTCTCCTACCGCTGCGCTTGTTGGTATGGGTTTGGGGGAGTCTGTGGCGTTGATTACAGATGGGCGCTTTTCAGGTGGTACGCAGGGGCCGTGTATCGGGCATGTATCCCCGGAGGCTATGGTTGGTGGCCCTCTCGCGTTGGTAGAGGATGGAGACGAAATAATTATAGACATTCCCAAACGAAGATTGGATTTAAATGTTCCGGAAGAAGTGCTCGTAAAGCGCAAGGCAAAATGGGTACCGCCCAAGCCGAAGGTAATGCGGGGTTTGTTGGCGAGATATGCAAAATGTGTAACTTCTGCTGACAAAGGGGCGGTATTGGTGGTAGAATAAAAAGGTCGTACAGGAGTTTTCTATATATAAATCTCCTGAAGTGGATGCTACCCGGTGGTGTAATGGTAACACTAGAGATTTTGGTTCTCTCATTGGAGGTTCGAGTCCTCCCCGGGTAGCCATTGTATTTTATATAGGAAAAAAATAACGCTCGGTGATTTTGTGTCTTCTTTTTTAAAGAGGATAAAGATGGGAAAAACCACAGCGGGTTTCTTGAAGGGGTTGCCGGTTAAATTGTAGAGCAGTAAGAGCAATTAGGAATGGTGCATGCTCATGGTTGTAAGGCATTTTCTTTCGGATATAAACGGTGTTGTCGTGGCATTAAAAGGGGAATCTCCTCTTGTTAAGCCACAGGCAGTGAAAAGGTTGGTTGCTGCGCATGCTGAGCTAATACAGATGTAGTAATTCTTAACCGCCTGTTTGAATAGGATGTAAGGATAAGGAAATAGTTGAGTGGGTAGTGATGTCCGTGAATATATTAATGGAATTATCGAAGAGAGTGAGGAGGGTGCAGGCGAATTAAATATTAGAGAAATCAATGTGGGCGTGTATTCAGAGTACCATCTCTTTTGGAATGCCTAGAGATGCTATTTCGTCCCATAATAAAAAAGGCGGGTTGTATTTGCAAAAATGTGGCCGCTGGTCGGCTGTGTCGTATTTGGCCTTTTGCATATTTAAAGTCCGGTGTAAGGATAGAAGATGATACAGATGTCCGAAATATGCTGGGAAAAGGTAGTGGTTTTTTCTGTGAGAGATAGAAAGATAAAATGGATAAAAAAAGAAGACTGGAGCAAATAAACCATTTAAAGATTTTTTCAGGAAATGCAAATCCTGCTCTGGCAAGGAAAATTTGTGACCACCTGTCGATTCCACTTGGAAATGCTTATGTTGGCCGTTTTCCTGATGGAGAAATTGACCTGAAAGTAAATGAAGACGTTCGCGGGGCCGATGTGTTTTTGGTACAACCGACATGTCCGCCTGTTAATGAGAATTTGACGGAACTGCTCGTATTTATAGATTGCCTTAAGAGAGCATCGGCTGCACGTATTACAGCTGTGCTGCCATATTATGGCTATGCAAGAAAAGACAGAAAAGATGAGGGCCGCGTACCTATAACGGCAAAATTGGTAGCAAATCTTATTACCGAAGCGGGTGCCGACCGTGTGCTTACCGTGGATTTACATGCGGCTCAAATTCAAGGATTCTTTGATATTCCGGTTGACCACTTACTGGCTTTTCCTGTACTTTCAAAATATTTTGAAAGGTTAAAATCAGAGGATTTGGTGGTGGTGACGCCCGATGTCGGAGGTATAAAACTGGCCAGAAATTATTCGAAGAAATTAGAAATCAAGATGGCGATTGTAGATAAGCGAAGGGTGGGGCCGGAAGAGACCGAGGTTGGATTTGTAATAGGTGATGTAGCTAATAAAAATGTTGTAATGATCGATGATTTGATAGCCACGGGGGGGTCGATTGCTCAGGCTGCAAACGTCCTGAAAGAAAAAGGTGCCAAAGATATTTATGTGGGTGCCACCCACCCGGTGTTTTGTGGTACCGCAGTGGATAAATTATCAGTTGCACCGATTAAGGAAATTGTAGTAACAGATACGATACCCCTTAACGAAAAAGCTAAAGGATTAGACAGGAAAATAAAAGTATTGTCTATTTCTGGGCTTTTAGGGGACGCGATTATGAGAATTCACCGCCACGAATCGGTGAGTTCCCTCTTTGTTTATTAATTTATATTTTTGGAGTATGATAGATGGCGATTTTCGATTTAAAAGCGGAAAAAAGGACAACGCAGGGAAGTAAAGGAGTTAAAAAACTAAGAATGGCTGGACAAATTCCAGCTATGTTATATGGCCATAAACAAGATAACGTGATGCTTTGTCTGAAGGAAGATGAATTTGCGCGTATATTGCATACCGGAACAAGGATGATCCGTTTAACAGTTGACAATAAGAAGGAATCTGCACTTATAAAAGAGGTACAATATGATAATCTTACAGACCGTGTACTTCATGTGGATTTTTCGCGTATTGATCTGGATGAAAGGGTAAGGCTGCGAGTACCAATTGAGTTGGTTGGGGAATCGGTTGGAGTAAAAGAAGGTGGTGTATTGACCCATGTCGGGAAAGACATTGAAGTAGAATGTCTTCCAATTGCAATACCTGAAAAGATAAAAGTAAATATATCAGAATTAGGCCTGGGCAAGGCAATCCATGTTAAAGAATTACCCGAAATAGAGGGTGTACAGTATACGTCGGATAGTGAGGCAGTTGTCGTGTCTGTTCATCAGGTTGTGGAGAAAAAAGCCGTACCTGAAGAGGAACTGCTGGCAGAGCCTGAGGTTATTACCAGGAAACCGAAAGAGGGGGAAGAAGCAGAGCCGGAGAAAAAGGTTTAGCGTGGTGTGTATGAATGAAGATTATTGTTGGACTGGGTAATCCGGGAGAAAAGTATTTAAAGACGAGACACAATTGTGGTTTTATGATAATTGACCGACTTGCACAGCAGCTTGAAATGGTGTGTAATCAGAAAAAATTTCAGTCTTTCTTTTGTAAGAAGAGTGTGGAACAGGAAGAAATTATACTTTTAAAGCCGCAGACATTTATGAACCTGAGCGGGGTTGCTGTAAGGGAGGCTGTGGATATGTATAAATGTGCGTTACAAAACCTCATGATTGTATGTGATGATTTAGATTTGCCTTTGGGAAAAATACGTATCAGGCGCAACGGTGGTAGCGGGGGGCACCGAGGTTTGGAATCCATTGCTGCCAGTTTGGGGTCCGCAGGTTTTTCCCGATTAAAGGTTGGGATAGGACGCCCGCCGGTAGGAGATCCAGGCAACTATGTACTTTCCAAGTTTTCAGGGGAAGAGGAAGCCGTAGCAGCGAAAATTATCGAGAAGGCTTGTCTGGCCCTGAGAACCTGGATTTTTGAAGGGATCGAAGCATGCATGAATAAATTTAATTAAATGTACCTTTCGTTGTTTTATATGCAAAGGCATAAAGGAATTTTGAGTTTTCATAAAAATATTAAAAGTAGGAGGATAAGAATTTGAGGATGTATGAAGGATTGTTTTTAATCGATAATGCACATGCCAGTATGGAGTGGGATAATGTGGTCAAACATATCCATGATATCCTGCAAAAGAATGGTGCGGAGATCCTGAAAACTGAAAAATGGGGTGAAAAAAAGTTGGCATACAAGATCAAGGGGCATAAGCGTGGTACATACCTGCTGATCCATTTTAATGCAAAAAATACAGCCGTAGCAATGATCAAAAGAGATTTTCAGCTTTCTGATTATATTGTCCGTTCTCTTATTGTAAAAGATGACAAGATTGAAGAGTTGTCTCAGATAGGTGTAACCGAAGCAGTGGCAGCAGAAAAGGATACCAGCAAAATACCTGAAAGCACAGATGTTGGTATGTTGGAAAAGCCTGATGTGTCTGTAGGTGTTACTGGTGAAGGATAGAATTTCAAAGACGCAGGCCATGCTTATGGGTTCATAGCGTCTGAATGGCGGTTTATAAATGCATCTTATAAAGAGGTTGATAAAAAGTTTATTCAAAAGGAGCAAAGTATGGCAAGCCTTAATAAAGTATTTCTCATGGGAAATCTCACTCGGGACCCGGAACTGAGATATACCCCTGCGGGATTGGCGGTTGCAAGTTTTGGAATTGCGATCAGCAGGGCGTGGACTGCCAAAACTGGAGAACAAAAGGAAGAAGTATGTTATGTCGAAATCAATATCTTCGGGCGCAGAGCGGAGGTTGTTGGTGAGTATTTCAGTAAGGGAAATCCGATTTTCATTGAGGGTCGTTTGCAGTTTAATCAATGGGAAACTAAAGACGGGCAAAAGCGGAGTACGCTTCGTGTCGTTGCGGATAATTTCCAATTTATCGGAGGCATGGCCAAACGTCCTGATATAGGTGTAAGTGCCTCATCGAAAGAAGGCAAATCACCGGAGGGAATGCCTGAAGATATTAATCTTGATATTAATAGTGAAGAAATACCGTTTTAGAATTGTTTTGTAAAATTTTCAGATAGGATAGAGAACTATGAGTAAAAAAAGATTTAATAAAACAAGCAAATGCCGATTTTGCAGGATGGGAATCGAAGAGGTAGATTATAAAGACACGCAAAATTTACAAAAACTTACAACAACGCAGGGAAAACTTTTTTCGAGAAAGCGTTCCGGGAATTGTGCTCATCATCAGCATTCTGTGAAGACTTCTATTAAAAGGGCGAGATTTATGGCATTGCTTCCATATGTGACTTAGGAGGAGACGATAATGGAATTGTTATTGAAAAAAAATGTAGATAAGCTTGGCATGATTGGTGATGTGGTAAAGGTGAAGGAAGGTTATGCAAGGAATTATTTGTTGCCAAAAGGGTTGGCGACTACGGTTTCTCCTGCCAATCTCAAGCAGATAGAAAAAGAAAAAATAAAGATGGCATTGCAGCTAAAGGAAGAAAGAGTGCGGCTGCAGGGGGTATTGGAGGAAATTTCTGCTGCCTCTTGTACGATTTCAGCAAAGGCAAATGAAGAAGGAAGACTTTTTGGCTCCGTTACGGCTGCTCAGATTGCGGATGCGTTAGCAAAAGAAGGATACCCGGTGGGCGAGGAAATGATAAGACTGGATAGCCCAATAAAAGACTGTGGAGTGTTCGATGTCACTATTGCTCTGAATCTGGAGTTGCAGACGAAGTGTAAAGTGACAGTGGTAAAAGAGGATGTAGGTCAGCCAGAACAGGCATAGTTTCCTTTGAAGGAAGTGACAATGGTTGTTGAGTCGATACTTGAACGCACGTTACCTCAGAGCATCGAGGCCGAGATGAGTGTTCTGGGTGCGATGCTGCTGGATAATGAGGTCATTAGCCTGGTTATACCAATATTGAATAAGAATAGCTTTTATAAAACAGCCCACCAGGAATTATATCAGACAATAGTGGAGGCTTATGATAAGGGGCAAACGGTTGATCTCGTCGTTCTCAGGGAAGAACTGAAAAAACGTTCATTGCTGGAGAAGGTCGGTGGTGTAGAATATTTAATGGAGCTGGAGGAGACCGTCCCCACAATAGGAAATGTGGAATTTTATGCGAATATCGTACGTGAAAAAGCCATTAAAAGGAATCTCATCGAAGTTGCAGCAACTATCCAAAAACAGGCCTTTGATGAGGCTTGCGATACCGGACACCTGCTTGATAACTCAGAAAGGGCTATCTTTGATATCACCCAGAAGAAGTTTAATACCGCATCCACAAAACTAAACGAAATCCTTAAAGAAACATTTAGCCGCATTGAAAATCTCCATGACAGACAAAACAGATTAACAGGATTATCGACCGGTTTCTATGATCTGGATGACCTTACGTGCGGCCTGCAGGCATCGGAACTCATTATTGTTGCAGCAAGACCAAGTATGGGCAAGACAAGTCTTGCTCTGAATATAATCGAACACGTGGGGGTAGTGGACAAGAAACCTGCAGTACTGTTTTCCCTGGAAATGTCAGCGCAGCAGGTAGCACAAAATATGCTTTGTTCCCATGCACGGATAGATGCTCACAAGTTGAGAAAGGGTTTTTTAGAGGACAAGCAATGGAGTAATCTTTCGTATGGATTGGGATCGCTTTCCGAATCGCCAATTTTTATCGACGATACGCCGGGTCTTACCGTATTGGAATTACGTGCAAAGGCAAGGAGATTGAAAGCTCAGTATAATGTTCAATTAGTTGCAGTAGACTATTTACAGTTGATGGAATCCTCTCGCGCAGAAAATCGGCAACAAGAAATTTCCATAATATCCCGTGGTTTAAAATCGCTTGCCAGGGAATTGTCAATTCCGGTAATTGTCGTATCTCAGTTAAACAGATCTGTAGAATCGCGAGAGGGCCATAGGCCTAGGATGTCTGACTTGCGCGAGTCGGGGTCAATTGAGCAAGATGCAGATGTTGTTATCCTTTTGCACAGGGAGGATTATTACGATCCTGAGAAAAAGGACGGCACGGCAGAACTCATTATTGCCAAACAGCGTAATGGACCCATAGGCGTGATAAAATTGGCATTTCTTTCACAGTTCATGCGTTTTGAGAATTTAGCCTCAGTGGGTAACAAATGAAGTTTCACAAGGTTTTATTGCAGGCTGCGAGTTTAATCGTAGTGCTTGTTCTAATCTTGTGTTTTGGGTATGCGGGAGTTCTTTGTGCGGCACCGCAAGAAAAGACGACTCGAATTATTAAAAAGATTGAAATCAAAGGAAATCAACGGATCAGCACTGCCGCAATAAAAAGTAGTATCCGGGTAAAAGAGGGTGATCCTTATGACCCACAGCTGGTAAGTCAGGATGTAGATGCGATTTGGTCGCTAGGGTTCTTTGACAACATTGAAGTGGTGCTTGAGGAGATACCGGCAGGGTTAAAGCTGATATTTCTTGTAACTGAACGGGCTGTTATTGACGAAATACAGTTTCAGGGCAATACGCGGATTAAGACAAAGAAACTGAAGAAGCAAATTGAGATAAAGCAGGGAGATTATTTAAAGCCGTATCTTCTGAAATTTGATGAAGACAAAATAAAAGAACTTTACCTTAAGAAATGTTTCTATCGAGTGCAGGTACATGCCGAAAGTAAACTCGTTGATGGGAAAATGGTGGTGATTTTCAATATTGAAGAGGGGCCTAAGATACGCATAGCGAAGATAGCATTTAGGGGAAATACTGGTTTTACGCGAAGAAAACTCCTGAAACAGATGGAAACCAGGCAAAAGCATTTTCCAACTTTTATCTTTCCTGGCCGGTTTGACCAAAGGAAGTTCCGGTCCGATATTGACAAAATAAAAGAATTCTATATGAACAATGGATGGTTGGATGTAGATGTCGGTTGGGAAATAACATACGGTGATGATAATAGTAAGATGTACCTTACGATTCATATAAAAGAAGGTGAAAGGTACTACGTGGAAAGCTTGCAGATAAATGGCGCCGCCCTGTTTACGGAAGATGAATTAAAAGAAAAGTTGAAATTGAAAGACGGCGGCCCGTTCTATTTGGACGCTGTTGAAAAAGACACTTATCAGCTCCGCTTAATATATGGGGAACAAGGGTACATTACAACCGTTGTGAAGGAGAAACATACCTTTAGTTCTGAAGGTGCAAAGGTAAACGTTTCTTTCGCGATAGATGAAAAAGATAGGCATTATATTGAAAAGATCAAAATAACTGGAAATGATAAGACGAGAGATAATGTTATTCGGCGACAGTTGACCTTTTATCCCGGTGAAAAGTTAGATACAGAGAAGATCCGTGATAGCCAGAGACGTTTGGCCAATACAGGATATTTTGATATGGAATCAGGTATGCCGGCCGGGATTAATTTTGAACAAGGTTCTGAGCCAAATAAACAAAATATTCTGGTTGAGGTGAAAGAAGGAAGGACGGGAATGTTGCGGTTTGGTGGAGGTTACGGAGCAAATGTTGGGGCATTCGGTGATGTTTCATATACAGACAGGAATTTTGATGTTACTGATTTGCCGAAAAGCCTGAACGATTTTTTACAGGGTAACGCCTTCCGGGGTGCTGGTGAGATATTGACTTTGCGGTTTAGTCCTGGGTTTTTCAGGACAGAAATTATGGCATCTTTGACTAATCCTTCCGTATTCGACTCTCCTTATAGCGCAGGAATAAGTTTGTTTGACTATCTCAGATGGTATCGTGAATATCAGCAGCAGATTATAGGATCGAGGGTTTCCGCAGGAAGAGAAATACAGAGAGATTTTTTTGTGAGATTGAGTCCGGAATTTGATATTATAGATATTGATAGAAGGGATGATAAGGAAGATTCTCCGCAAGACGTATTGGATGTTGAAGGGAGCCATTTGAAAGCTGGCGTTACGTTATCTGCAAATATAATCAGAATTGATAATATATTTATGCCTGCGAGAGGATATGAAGGTGAATCTTCAGTTGAAGTTGCCGGGCTGGACGTGGATATCGTTAAATATAAATTTCAGACAACAAAATACAATACGCTCTTTGAAATTCCCAAATGGGGAAAACACGTTATTGCCTATGGTGGCTCTTTTGGAGTTGTAGAATCAACATCCGGGTCAGAAGTTCCTATATTTGAGAGATTTTTTGCTGGCGGTTATGGTTCTATCAGAGGGTTTGAGTATAGGGGTGTTTCTCCAATCGATAGAAAAACCGGCGATCAGATTGGTGGGGATATATTGCTTTTGTTGAATGCCGAATATCTTGTACCTATATATAGAGATATTATTCGAGCGGCAGTTTTTGTTGATAGTGGAAAGGCCGATGAGGCAATCAGTGATATCAGTTTTGATCACTTCAGGTTATCTACAGGTCTTGGACTAAGATTGAGTATTCCTTTTCTTGGTCGTTCTACCATTTCACTTGATTACGCTATTCCTGTTATAAAAGAGGATGGGGATGAAACCCAGTCGTTTTCATTTAATTTCGGAGGAGGCAGTAGCTTTTAATTATGGAATCAGAAAAACCAGTAAAGAAGAATGGCAAAAAGATAAAGATTCTTTTTGCTGTGGCAAGTGTTGTGTGTTTGTACCTTTTTTCGTTGAATAGCATACAAGCAAAAGAACCTGGCTCAGTCAGTTCTCCTTCAAAAGGTTTAAAAGTGGGAGTCGTTGATCTGAATACAGTATTTGAGAAGTATGAAAAAAGGAAATTGTATGATACCCAGCTCAAAGAGCAGGAAAAGCAATACCAGAAGATTGTCAATGATAAAAAGAAAGAGCTGGTGAGTTTGAGTGAGAAGATACAATTGTTGGATTTAGGAAGTGAGGTTAGAAAAAGAGACGAAGAGGCCTTTGAAAAAAAGAATATGGAATTGGAATCGTACGCAAAGTTTGCAGAAAAGAGTCTCATGAAAAAATACAAAGATTATTTTGAAAGCCTTTATACGGAAGTTTGTAAGGAAGTAGAAGATATAGGCAAGCGTGGACAATATGATCTCATTATCAAAAAAGAAGAACCGGAACTCCAGAGCGGAGGAATTAGTGAATTGCAGTTTAAAGTCGGAATAAAAACAGTCTTGTACCATTCCAATGAAGTCGATATTACCAGTCAGGTAATTGATAATTTGAATAAGAAATATTCAGCAGCGAGCAAGGGAAAGTAGTTCGTGGATAGTGCACAAAAGACAATCCAGCAAGAGGTCGAGTGCACAGGTGTGGGGATGTTTCGGGGGGGAACGACAAAACTCCGTTTAAAACCAGCACCGTTAAACTCGGGTATCTGTTTTGTTCGCGTAGATTTGCCTGGACGGCCGCGGGTGCCAGCACATGTTCATGCCTTATCAGATAATTATAAACGCATATTTCTGAAAAATAAAGAAGCGGAGGTTGAAAGTGTAGAACATTTAATGGCAGCCTTGGCGGGATTAGGGATCGATAATATTGAAATCGAAATCAACGGACGGGAAATTCCAGCAGGGGACGGGAGCGCCAAACTGTTTGTGGAAATTCTTAAAAAGGCAGGTATTGTTGAACTGGGTGGTAAAAAGAGAGTTTTTGCCGTAAAATCTCCGATTGTCGTGAGTAGTGGAAACGCAAGTGTTATGGCAATGCCTTACGAAAAGGGATTGATATTTTCATACACGTTGGATTTTAACGGCTCTTTTATAGAGCAACAAACGTATGATATCGAGTTTACGGAAGAAAATTTCTGCAAAGAAATCGCTCCAGCAAGGACATTTGGATTGAGTACCTATGTTGAAGAGTTCGAGAAGCTTGGTTTGGGAAAAGGGGTTACAGATGACAATAGTATTATTTTGCATGAAGACGGAAAGTTAACTAAGCCGATTTCTATGAAACCAGCCGAATTGAGATTTCCCAATGAATTTGTAAGGCACAAAATTTTAGACCTCATAGGAGACCTTTATTTGGCCAATGTATTCATTCAAGGGCGTATTGTTGCGAACAGGTCTGGTCATTCGCTGAACGTTCAGCTAGCAGAGAAGATTGCAGGAGTAGCATGATTCAGCTGAACGGTGTATGATGATAGCATTGCGGAAAAAATAGGAAACATACAAGGGGAATGCGAGATGAAAATTCATAAGTCGGCAATCGTGCACCCCAACGCTGTTTTGGGCAAAGATGTTGAAATCGGGCCTTTTTCTATAATAGGTGCGGACGTTACAGTCGGGGATGGGACTGTTATAAAAAACCATGTTACCGTGATTGGAAATACAACACTTGGAAGAAATAATGTTATCTATCCCAATGCCGTTTTGGGTGCAGAACCGCAGGACCTTAAATATCGCGGCGAGCGTACTTCTCTTGTGCTGGGGGATCACAACGTGGTGCGGGAAGGGGTGACCATTAATATAGGTACAGCGGGTGGCGGAGAAAGAACCGTAATAGGTGATAACAATTTTTTCATGGCATGTGCACACATTGCCCATGATTGCATTCTAGAGGATAATGTCCTTTTGGCGAATGGGGTGTTACTGGGCGGCCATGTTGTGGTAGAGAGAGGTGCCAAGCTTATGGGACTTGTTGGTATCCAACCTTTTGTGACTATTGGGAGATATGCATACGTGGGAGGTCATACCAGGATTGTTCAAGATGTTCCTCCGTATGTCATGATTGAAGGTCATCCGGCAAAGCTACGTCAGGTAAATGTCATTGGATTGGAGAGAGAGGGTTTCTCAAAAGAGCAGATTAACGAAATCAAAGAGGCATTTCGAACGTTATTTCGCTCCCGAGAATTGAATAAAAGCAAGGCCTTGGAAGAATTAGAAAAGAAAAAAGATATTTCCCCTGAGGTTCAGTATCTTATTGCTTTTTTGAGAAATATTGACAAGGGCAAGTTTGGAAGGTATCGGGAGTCTTTTCGATATTCGATGGTAGCGGCAACGTAAATATGTCCAGATTAAAGGTCGCGGTAGTCGGTGTTGGTCATCTTGGGAAGGAGCATGCAAGGGTCTATACAGAGTTGCCTGGGGTGGAGTTGGTTGGAGTAGTTGATATACAGCGTAAACAGGCAGAAAAAATTGCCCGGCAGTACAACACGCAATGTTTCTCAAATCACAAGGAAATAATTGATAAAGTCGCAGCTGTAAGCATTGCGGTACCCACAAAGTCGCATTACGTCATAGCAAAAGAATTCCTGAAACAAGGAATTCATGTCATGATCGAAAAACCTATGACGGGAACGGTATCGGAGGCAAGAGAATTGATAAATATTAGCAAGGCGAATGGATTGGTACTTCAAGTAGGATATATTGAACGATTTAATCCTGCTATCGCTGCAATTAAAAAACTTTCAATTAATCCAAGGTTTATAGAGTGTCATCGGTTAAGCCCGTTTACCTTTCGTTCCGCTGATATTGGTGTGGTGCTGGATTTGATGATACATGATCTAGATATTATCCTGCACATAACCGGTTCGAAGGTAAAGAAATTTGATGCCGTGGGAGTAAATGTTATTTCGGATAAAGAGGATATTGCTAACGTCCGCATTCAATTTCAGAACGGATGTGTGGCAAATGTAACCGCAAGCAGGGTATCTCTTACATCCATGCGTAAAATGAGGTTGTTTTCTCAGGATTCATATATTTCTATTGATTATCAGAAAAAAGATGCATTAATATATAAGAAATCGCCACAATTAACATTGAAGGCGTTGAACATCCCTGAAATGGATGTTTCGACTATTGCAGATTTGAAAAGTTATGTATTTGGTGACCTGTTAAAAATAGAACATATAAAAATGGACGATTATGAGCCACTCAGAAAGGAGCTTGAATCTTTTGTGAATTGCATTGTGGAGCGGAAAGAGCCTGTTGTTTCCGGCGAGGAAGGCTTAAAAGCTATTGAGGTTGCAAATGATATTTTGTGCGAGATAGAGAAAAATCTAAAAGTCGCTTACAATGGGGAGTATGGAGGATAAAATATGACATCATTTGATTTTTTACATATCGATGCCGAAATTGCTCAAGGGAAGGTTGTTGGGAAGGCGGGAGGGGTGCTCGGCAAGATGCTGCAACCCTATGTGGACCAGTTTTTTGAAAAGATTAATTCCTTGAAGGTAATTGCCCGGGTGGACGGTATGCAGGTGTACAACCTTTATAATCCGCCGTTTCCTAGCCAAGCAGGTATGCGGTTTCTCGAGAGAAAGTTGAGGATGATGTTGTATAAGATGGCATTCCCAGTTACTGCGAATCTGGCGATAACTCATAAATGCCAGTGTCAGTGTATCCATTGTAGTGCAGATCCATTTATAGATCCTACCAAAAAAGAGCTCACCGTAAAGGAAATAAAAACTGTAGTGGATGGGGCATTGGACCTTGGCGCCAGTCTTATTATCTATGTCGGTGGCGAACCACTGCTACGGGAAGAACTTTATGATCTTATTAGCTATGTGGATAAAACCAAGGCCATCCCGATGATATTTACCAATGGATTGCTCCTGACAGAAGAAAACGTTCAAAAGCTTGCTAAGGCAGGTTTATTTTCCTTAAACATCTCTATAGATAGCAGTGAGCCTGAATTACATAACGAGTTCAGGGCAGTGCCAGGTTGTTATCAAAAGGCGTTTGAAGGTGCCGAGCGTTGTCGAAAGGCTGGTATCTTGACCGGAATTTCCACATATGCAACCAGCGAGAGTATCAAAACCGGAAAGGTTGAAAAGCTCTTAAGGATTGCGCAAGAACAGGGATTTTCAGAGGTCACAATCTTTGATTGCATACCTTCGGGCCGATTCTTAAAAGATACGTCAAAAATCCTAACTGCAGAAGACCGAAAACAATTGATTGCCCTCACAAAGAAGTATCACGAGATGGACCATCCGATGGGAATAAACTGTATGTCCATTATTAATTCTCCGAGGGGCGTGGGTTGCTATGGGGCCCAATCACAATTCTATATGACTGCATACGGTGATATCAACCCTTGTGATTTTAACCCGATCAACTTTGGGAATGTGCGTGAAATGTCCATCCAGGACATATGGAAAAAGATGGTAACGCATCCGGATTTTAGCAAGAGATACCCCACTTGCCGTATGCAGAGCAAGGCATACAGGAAAAAATATATTGATCCACTTCCCAAAAATGTGCGGCTGCCCGTAAAAATAGAGGATATTGCGCCGGTTGAATTGGTTGATCTGGAGACGAACCTTGCAGGGGTAAGCTAGTGATTCGTTTCCTGAACAACTTTACTTAAATAATGTCATTAAATAATATTTTTTATTTCAGCGTTCTTTTATCTTTATGGGAGGGAAATTATGGGCAGTGAGATTCTCATCACGAAGAAAATGAGCACAGGAGAGGTGACGAAGAAATATCCTGCAACAAAGGCGGTTTTTACAAAGTATTTCGGAAAAGGATGTTTCGATTGTCCTTCCTTTGGTACGGAGGATATAAATCTTGCATGCATGATGCATAATACCGACGTTGATAAATTTGTTAATGAGTTGAATGAAGTGGCAAATCAAGAGGCGAGCAAGACTTCGTAAAAAGGTCTAGAATAGAATGTCGAAGAATAACTGAACATTGTTCGTGTGAAGTGAGGAAATTTTGTAATAGTAATTAAAAAACAAGATTAATTATTTAAGAACAATTGAGGAGGCAATAAAAACATTTGGAACCAATCGATATAGAAAAAAAGATACAGTTTAATAAAGATCATTTTGTTCCAAACATTCTTTATGCTTCACCAAAGGTGAAAATACCGCTGATTTGCATGGAACCTGGTCAAGAAATACCACCGCATGAGGGGCATAGTGTAGGTATCTTTTATGTAAAAGAAGGTAAGGGAATATTTACACTGAACGATCAGAAGATTGATATGAAAAAAGAAATGATCATTGTCGCCCCGGAGGGAGCGTCAAGAGGAATGAAGTGTGTGGAAAGAATGGTTGTTTTAGCCATTAGTGTTGGGTAACGAATAATGAAATATTTTAACAAGGAATGATCATGAGTGAAACACAGCCTGTCATATTAGATGTGAGAAATATTGTGCCCCGGGAGAGACACCCAAAGATATTTAATACCTTTGATAGTCTGAAAAAGGGAGAGATTATGGTCTTAATAAACGACCATGACCCTAAACCTTTGAAATATCAATTAGAAGCAGAACGGAGTGGGCAATTGGACTGGAAATATGTTGAACAGGGGCCGGAAGTTTGGAAGGTAGAAATAGCAAAAAAATAACAAGAACTGTATGACTATTGAAATAAGTTTTTGGCA
Organism: Candidatus Brocadia sp.; assembly: GCA_021646415.1. NCBI lineage: Bacteria > Pseudomonadati > Planctomycetota > Candidatus Brocadiia > Candidatus Brocadiales > Candidatus Brocadiaceae > Candidatus Brocadia > Candidatus Brocadia sp. The sequence continues at coordinate 64,310 of SOEU01000008.1, read as the reverse complement.
TAATAATGTATTTTAACAGAACATTGTTGGATAAGAAGGAGTGAAGGATATGAGCAAGGGGATAAAATTTATTATCTCTATGAGTATACTCACCCTGTTTGGCTGTATCCAGCTTGGTTGCGAACAGGCGGCTGTGAAAAAAGCAGAAGTCGTTGCCATCAAACAGGGAGAAGAAAAGGAGGCGGCTGCTAAGCAAGAAGAGTTGAAGGCTGAGACTGCTACCCCGATGCAAAAAGAGGAGAAATCTCCTTTCCCTATAAAGAAAGAAGAAATGGCGTCCCATCCAAAAGATAAAAGGACCATTCAACAAATCATTTCTGCGGTTACAGGAGAAAAGATTGGCGCTGACAATTCAGGTGACTTATACCACGGTGGATTAACGGCAACGTATACAGGGCCGGAAGAGGTGTTGCCTGGTGAGGGGAAATTTGGAAAACTGTTTGGGTTTTTACCTCTTATCAGATGGTATGACCCCGATCATTACTATACACCAAATATGAATGTATCAGGAGAGTTTAAGCAAGAAGAGTGTATTATGTGCCATACGGTACAAACACCGGGTATCGTTGCACAATGGAAAAAGAGCAAACACGCATCTACAGAAAAGGGTGTTGTGGGGTGTGACAAATGTCATGGGAATAATCACCAGCAACTGCACATGCCTTCCTGGAAGCATTGCGGTGAGTGTCATCCGGACCAGAAGAATGGTCACCGTGCTGGCAAGATTGGGTCCCACACTTACGCATTCCATGTAAGCGTAATAGAAACTCCGTGGCAGGTAGCAAAGCCGGCGGCGGAGGTGACGGCATGTGCCACATGTCATGGTATAGCCGAGAACAGATGTGATGGGTGCCACACAAGACATGACTTTTCTATGGCTGAGGCAAGAAAACCCAACAACTGCGGTATCTGCCATACCGGTCTTGATCACTATGAATATGAAATGTACAAAGAATCATATCATGGGATGATTTATGAATCAGAGCAGCATACCTGGGATTGGACAAAACCCATGAAACCAGCAAATTATAAAACCCCCACCTGTGCATATTGTCACATGAAAGACGGCGAACATAACGCACAGAAAGCCTCCACAATAAACAGCCACATGGGTACAGCACTCGTGGATCGAGGGGCGCCGAAATTTAAGGAGGCCAGACAGAATTGGATTAATACCTGCAAGGGTTGTCACTCCCCTAGGTGGGCGACAGACCAGTTAGAGGCTATGGATGAAGCAGTAAAGGTCAGCTTTACCAAGTGGCGTGAGGCCATGAAGATCGTGGTCGATCTTTATAACGATGGCATGCTAGATCCCATGCCAAGTGACCTGGCTCCAGACTATGCTGGGCACTATACCTTCAGTCTGCTCGGTGGTGAGGGCAGGATGTACAACGTTTCTGATGTAGAACGTACTGCCTTTGAAATGCTGGTCTATATAACCAATGCCGTATATAAGGCCATGGCTCACGGGGCTATGTACGGTGCAACTTACGGGAAAGGCGCCTTCTTACAGGATCGTTGGCTTGTTCAGATTAAGGCCGAGGCCAGCAGACTGAGGAGACTTAAAGCGCTGGAGGATCAGGTAGGTATACAGCATAAGGCATACGACTTCTGGAAGCATGGTGAGTATACGGATTTGCTCCTGGGGTGGAAGCGAAAGCCGGGTGACGTAGACAAATCAGCATGTATGCATGAGGGAGAAAACTGCCTGGTTGAATAAGTTTTCAAAAGAACAAGTTTCTGGAAAATAAACAAAAAGGCTTAATCCAAAAAATGGATTAAGCCTTTTTCCTTTTAAAATGAAAGAAAAATCCTTTTTTAATCAAGAGACGGTAAGTTCTCTAACATGCGTGATGTCCCTTTTATTAACTGCTCGTATTTGAGATGAAAGCAAAGTTATAACAGCAACTGTTCCACCGTCAAGTGTCATAAATTCGACTTCAAATGCTTCACCTTGACGATGAATATGAACAACCGTACCGACGTCGCCAGCCTGTAAACCATCTTCCGGTAAGTCTTTCAACAAAACAATTCGATCATGTTCTTTTATCATGGTTTCCTCCTATTTTGGGTGTGCAGTAATCAATCTTGGTGTTGTAGACTGTTTTTCTATTATCCAATGACTAATTCACATTAGGCAAATTCATTAGTTTTCTTAAGTGAAATAATTTTACGGCATACGTCCTGCATCACAGGCACGAGTTTAAGGGCGCCCTTGTGCATGCAGTTGTTGGGCAAATGTCACTTTTTTGCCTTTAGCATTATTTCCTTTAATGAAATTACCTCAATAGGACAATCTTTCCAGTCATTTTCCCAGGAAACAATGACATCACATTCGTCAGGGTTATGGTCATGATCTTTGAAATGGGAGCTTTTAAACTCGAATTCAATAGACACCCTTTCCCACCTACCTGGTTTCCCTGGTATCTCCCTTTTCCCCTCACAGTCTGGGAAATCCGTTCTAACAGCTTCGATAATGAATCCCAGTTTTCTACTGAGGATACTAAATAGGTATACAACACCTTGTTCATTTAATGGTGCATGGCGAAGGCCTAAGAAATCTATTGGTTCTCCATATTCAACTTTTTTGACTTTTTTTCGTTCCTTAACAGTATCAATTAGAATTTCTGGGCTAATGGTATTCAATTCTTTTTCGACTATAGGTCTTTTATCTTCTTTCCACTTAACGAATTTTTCGACTGCTTTTATCCAACTTCCGAATCTATTCTCGTAGGGTTTCAATGAGAATTTTCCAAATCGCTCCATCTCCCTATATTGTGGTCGACGTCCAAGGCGATTCCAAACCTTCTCGATTTCGCTAAATAGGTCTTCAGTAGATATGTTAGCTTTTCTGCCAACATGAAGCCCTGCTCGTTCTAAGGCAGAGTTCCATGATCCAAACCTTTTAACAATAGTGCTATGGTTTGTTTTAGAATGCTGACTAAAATCTTTTTGGGTCAGGATATCTTTCCCGATCAGCTTTGCAACTCGCTTGAGTTCATTGAGCAAACTGTCATCGGAGTAATCGGAAAGTCTGTTAATTTTGTAGTCCATGATAATTTATTTGATGCCCAACATTCATTTTTATCTTTATTCTATAATTGTCGGCATTTTCTAACACGGGATTGTGAATGTCACGCTCAAATCTGCTAAATTCAGTGGTGTGCGGGAGTATGTCTACAGAAGTGAGTTGTTAGTCATTTCTTACATTAGCTTTACCTTCGGCTATCTCTTCTCTTACACCTTCTGCAAGTGTTGATAATTCTGATTGCGTATCCGTGAATAAAATGTCCCATCGGTTCTCATCTTCTGAATCTGCAATATATTCACGCAGGTGTTCCATAATCCTTTCCTGTTCGACCTTATTCAGAATACTTTTGGACAGCGCCTGGATTGCAGCAGTACTCCACTTAGAACAAACACTAGCAGCCCAAAAATTTCTCAAACCGGTCAAGCCCCTTTTCAATATTCCCCATGGAGGTTGCGTAGGAAATCCGGATGTATTCATCTGACCCGAAAGGGGCGCCGGGGACAAAGGCGACATGTGCCCTTTCAAGTAACAGGTTTACTAAATCGAATGAGTTCGTTACCAACTGTCCGCCAATCTTCTTTTTGTACAAATCAGACACATTGGGGAAGGCATAAAAGGCCCCTTGCGGGAGTAAACAAGACACCCCCGTTATCTTATTGAGCCGCTCAACGGTATATTTTCTTCGTTTATCAAATTCATGAACCATCATCCCTACGGAATCCTGATTGCCCTTGAGTGCCTCTACGCCTGCCAGTTGGGTAATAGAGTTGGCTCCGGAAGTTGTATGATCCTGTATATTGGTTGCTGCCTTGATGATTTCTTCGGGGCCTGCGGCATAACCTAAACGCCAGCCGGTCATGGAATATACCTTTGAAAAACCATTTATTGTAATAACCTTTTTATAACATTCCTCATGAAAAGATGCCGGGCTAAAATGTCGGGCGCCATCGTATAATATCTTTTCGTAAATTTCATCGGAGATGACATAAAGTCCTTTTTCTACAGCAAAGTCTATGATTTCCCGTAGTTCTTTTTCTGTATAAACCATACCTGTCGGATTACCGGGGCTGTTTATAAAGAGTAATTTAGATCTTGGTGTGATAACCTTTGCGAGAGACTCTTTGCTAATTTTAAAATGTTCTTTGTCTGTGGTTTTTAGAAATACCGGTGTTGCACCCGCCATGATCACCATTTCCGGGTAACTTACCCAATAGGGTGTGGGAATAATTGCTTCGTCTCTTGTGTCGCATAAAACAAGAACAATGTTCAGAATGGCTTGCTTTGCTCCGGCAGACACAATGATTTGTGAGGGGTTATATTTCAGGTGATTATCTTTAAAAAGTTTTTCGCAGATGGCCTCTTTTAATACCGGTGCGCCTGAGGTAGGGGTGTATTTCGTGTAGCCGTCTTTAATAGCCTTGATGGCAGCATTTTTTACATTTTCAGGTGTATCAAAGTCAGGTTCTCCCGCACCAAAGCCAATAACATCAACGCCTTTTGTCACTAATTGTTTGGCCCTGGCGGTGATGGCAAGTGTTGCCGATGTCTTTACCTCCCTGGCAATTCTGGATAACGCCATATACAAAAATCTCCTTTTCTGGTTATATGCTTTTTTCAGTAAATAAAATAACTCAGATGAACTGAGATACTGAGAACAGAAGCTGAAATATTAAACAATAAATACTTTTATAAATTTCTCTGTGCCTTTGTGTCTCTGTGGTTTAAAACAGTGTTTATTCTAAAAACATTTTCCCGGGGTTCAATATACCCTTGGGATCCAAGATGTGCTTAATATCCTTCATGATTCCTAATTCCATGGGCGGAATCTCAAGGGAGAGAAAGGCCGATTTTACATTCCCAATGCCATGTTCGCCGGAAATTGTTCCACCAAGTTCGACAGTATTGCGGAGAATCTCCTCGATCATCCTTTCTGCCGATAACCGTTGTTGCTCTCCTTCGTGGTACATAACATTCACGTGAATATTGCCGTCTCCAATATGCCCAAAGGAAGCAACTTTTAAAGAAGGATATCGTTTGTTGATATCATTTATTCTGTGCAATATTTCTAATATTTGACTCCGTGGAACGCAGATATCTTCATTGATCTTATAAGGGGCTATATGATAAAGTGCCGGAGAGATGGCGCGCCTCACCTCCCAGAGTGCGTCCCGCTCCTGAGGGTTTTTTGCGGAACTTATCTTCAGTGCATGATTTTCTGCGACAATTTTCTCTATGCGAGAAACTTCTGTTTTAACACTGGTATCTTTTCCATCGATATCTATGAGCAAAATGGCATTTACTTCTGCAGGGATTTGGATTTCCTGCTTATACCCCTTCACACAGTCGATACTTGATTTGTCAATAAATTCAAGTGCTCGAGGCAAGAGATTATTGGAGATGATCCGGTTTGAGGCTAAAACTGCGTCCTGTGGCTCCGCAAAAAAGACCAAAAGTGTTTCAATTTTTTCCGGAAGTGGAATCAGTTTTACCGTGATCTTTGTAAAAACACCCAGCGTACCCTCTGAACCTACGAAAAGACGAGTGAGGTCGTAACCCGTAACACTCTTCAAGGTCTTGCGGCCCGTATGGATAATACTTCCGTCGGCAAGGACAACCTCCAGTGATAGAATATAATCCCTGGTAACCCCATATTTTAAACCTGTGATCCCGCCTGAACATTCAGCGACATTGCCGCCTATAGTGGAGAATGGAGCACTTGCAGGGTCCGGTGGATAAAAGAGTTTGTATTTTGCTACCTCATTTTGTAATGTTTGGGTGACAACTCCCGGTTCCACGGTAGCTGTGAGGTCTTCAGGAATGATCTCCAGCATGTGATTCATTCTGGTGAAATCTAACACAATCCCGCCTTTTACCGGTACAGCGCCACCGGTAAGCCCTGAGCCGGCACCACGTGGATAAACAGGGATTTCGTGTTCGTTTGCAAATCGTAATGTGTCGGAGACTTGCTGGGTAGACTGTGGCCGCACAACAACATCCGGTACGCATTTTTGTTTGGAGCCATCGTATGAATAACATATCCGGTCTTCCAGTTTGTGAAGCACATTTTCCTTTCCGATGAGCCGATTTAGCTCATTTGTTAATTCGGTTGTTTTTGACTTTTTAATGGTAGTCGTGTTCATGTTTAGAAATTTCAAAATTTGTATCATAGCATAACAGACAACCCCTGAATCCCCCCCTGGCCTCCTATAGGAGGCCGGTAGAAACGACCCGCCGGGTCGTCTCTACTAAAAAATCCCCCCTAATAAAGGGGGTGAGGGGGTTGTTTTTAACCGGCATTTGTCGTGTATCTAAAAGTCGCTGCCAAAGGCGGACTACTTTTAAGGGAGATTTTATGCCCTTTGTAGAACAAATATTTACGGGTGTTTACTTTATTAAATTTGGAGAAATAAGTCAAATTCTTTTCCCTTTGCCAAAGGGAAAAGAAAAGTTAACCAGGAGGGTAGATCAGGTGAGATTGATAAAGTGGAAAATGAAGAATGAAGATAGAAAATTTCAAGATAAGATAACATTCTTTCATGTTGCAAAAATAGGGTCAACTGCCTCGCTGTTTCGGTTGTGTCCACACACCGAAACCCATGTACGTCCCATACTGCTTTGTTTTCGGCGAGAGAGCTCATCAAAACATCTATAGTGAACAACGTAAATTAATTCCCATAAATTCCCCTTTAGTAAAGGAGGGGCCAAGGGGATTTGTTTCTTTATATTATTGTCGCTGCTACAATAAGCTCTCACGGGAGCCGCTTGCGATATGGCCATTGAGTCTAAAGCCCGACATGGCTAAGCAGTTTCCCTGTTTTTCCTCCCAATCCATCCCCCCCCGACGACCGTATCATTATCATAAAAAACAACTGCCTGCCCTGGGGTAATGGCCCTCTGTGGCTCTTTGAACACGACACGTACCTTATCTGGTCCGTAAGGATACACGGTAGCATGTGCCGGGACGTGATTGTATCGTATCTTCGCCTGTACTTTCATAGGTGTATCAAGTTCATCAAGAGATACCCAATTGAGAGTTGATGCCACTAATTCATCTTCCAGAAGTTCGTCATCGGTACCAATCACAACGGTATTCTCCCGTGGATTAATATCAACGACATATCGTGGTGTTCCCAGGGCAACGCCAAGTCCCTTACGCTGTCCAATAGTGAAGAAAGGTGCCCCAGGATGCCTTCCCAGAATATTTCCCTGCGTATCCTTGAGAACTCCGGAAGTTATACAATTTCCGAACCTTTCGTATAAAAGGGTATGGTAGTTATTGTCCATGACGAAACAGATATCCTGGCTTTCTGGTTTATCCTTGGTTTTTAAATTTAAGTTTCTGGCCACTTCACGAACAGACTCTTTGTTTATCGTACCTAATGGAAAGAGGGTTCTCGAGAGTTGACCCTGAGTCAATGAGAACAGCACGTATGATTGGTCTTTACGGGCATCAATACCTTTTTTTAGGAGATATCTGTCATTATACATTTCTGTCCTTGCATAGTGTCCGGTGGCGACAAAATCGGCATTCAGCATCCTGGAGAAATCCAACAACCGGCCAAATTTGAGTTCCTGATTGCAGAGAATACATGGGTTGGGCGTCCTTCCGTTGAGGTATTCGGTGCAAAAGGTGTCAATGATGCGATCAAAGGCATCCTTAAAGTTTAAGACATGGAATTGGATACCCAGCTGATCTGCTACACTTCTGGCATCGTTGGCATCTTCAAGGCTGCAGCAGACCTTTGTCTTTGTTATCGCATCAAGTTTGTCAATACCCAGACGCATGAACAAGCCGATGACCTCATAGCCCTGTTCTACCAGAAAATGTGCGGCAACACTGCTATCAACGCCGCCGCTCATGGCAATAACTACTTTTGTCTTCATATCAATTAAAGTTTAAGTGGCACTGGGGTAAAGGATACGAAAAATATGATAAACAGGATAACGCCGAGTATCCTACGTTTAGGGTCGAGTGCGGAGTTCTCGTCTATTGGGGCGGGGTGTCGGAATCCAAAAAGCAGGAGCAGTACGGCAAAGACCATCCATCCCGGATACAGCAATATGGCGATTACGCAAAAAATAAGAATACCTATCGTATAAACAATTTTACTTTTTTTGCCCAACAATGCATACATGACATGTCCGCCGTCAAGTTGTCCGATTGGCAATAGGTTGAGTGCTGTAACAAACAGTCCTGCCCAACCGGCAAAGGCAACCGGGTGAAGATAAATATCCATACCATCGGCGAGATTTCCCAGTACGAGTTTGGCGATAAATGAGAACAGGATCGGTTCTCCAAGTCCGAGATATTGGGAGGTATCGCTGGGTACAGGGCGTACATCAGAAAGGATGAGCCCGATAATGATAGCAGGGATGGAAAATAAAAGTCCAATCAAAGGGCCAGCTGCACCAATGTCGAACAAAGCCCTTTTATCAGGTATAAGCCCCTTCATCTTGATCACAGCGCCGAAGGTGCCAAAGGGCGGAAACGGAAGGGGCAAAAAATAAGGCATCGTGGCTGCAACACGATACTTCCTGCACATGAAAAAGTGTCCTAATTCATGCGAAAGCAGGATGGTCATTATGGTAATGGAGTACCATAAACCATTAACATAATACGTGGTCAAAAACGTTGCAATAAAGAGCAAGACATGTATGCGCGCCTTGCCGAGGAAGTTTACTGGAGTAAGCGATTCCATAATGGGAAATGTTATCAAAAAACGGCATGAAATTCAAACGGTATTTGAATGCCTTCTGAATTTAGAGGGTTCGGTAAAGGGTAATCTTCTTGATAGGGGGCAACGGGAGTCTTTATTAGATGTTTTGCGGGCCCTTCAGAAAGAAACCGGATTTTCTTCTGACGGATTAATGGTAGATATTCAGTCATTGGAAAACGATGATGTAGATGTTCCTAACTGGCGCATAGGAGAGGCATTAGCCGAAGTGGTGCCTGAGCAAAATTTTCAATGCCGGTTTCACTGAAACGAACTGAGGGACACCCGCGAACCAAGAGGGAAAGTTAGAAATGATTATTCCTGACTCGAACGAGTCGGAAAAAGACAAAAACCGAAGCACGAAATTTGTGAGTCAACCCTGTCAGGGTTTTAAACCCTGACAGGGTTAGTTTTATTCATATTTTTGCTAAAAATGTCAAAATATTTTTTATAAGATACTACGCCTTTCCCAAGACTCTGCTTGGGAAAGGTGGCCCTAAAGGGCAGGTATAACTACAGCAACCTTGAACAATTAAACCAAACCCGAAATACCAGCAGCATTACAACCCCTTGCCCCATAGTTTGCTAAGGGGGACTTCTCTGTCCCCGCTGGCAGGGTATGAGGTGGCTTATCCCCTTTAACAAAGTGCAAGTTCCTTAAGTCCCCCTTAAAAAAAGGGAGTCAGGGGGTTATCTATGCCACGAAACCCCCTCCATGAACTGAACTATATAACAAAACATCGACAAAATTTTGTCGATCATGAGGCGCTAAGCGCCTATGAGGAAATAAGACTGTTGCGGGCAAAATGATGTACGAATGTGAAAAGTAACTTTTAAGCTGCTTATGAACTTGTTAGAAAATCTCAGAAGTATTATTGATGAAATTAATTCATTCCGGATATTTCTTAAGATATTCCTTCAGTAATTCTTCCGCGAACTCTTTCTGATTTTGTTCACAATATACATCTGTTAATAAAGAATAAGCATTCCCATAATCAGGGTTGTACTCTAATTGCTCTCTTTGCACTATCAATTGCATTCTCATGATCATTCCGGGCAAATTGAACTCTTCCCAGAACTCCATAAGCATAGGCATCTTTTGGAGACAATTCTATTGCCCTCTCGATGTTTTGCATTGCCTTGTCATAATTTCCGCTTAACCTATAACAATCTCCTAATTGGATATATAATAGTATGGGAATTAGTTTGGCATTCAGAAGTGCTGTCTTTCCTGCACCTGATTGGGCACAAAGAAGTACTTCTCTTTGAGCAATAATCAGAGAAAGGAGTTCATTTGCTTCATGATCTCGTCCAAAAAGATATTACGATCATTTTCCTCGAATGGGCGTGGACCAATGTAAGGTTGGAATACTCGCGTCATTTTTTAAATGCCTCCCATCGGCTTCTCAATTCTGTGGTAAATTGATCAACTGTTCCCCAATATACTTTTATATTAAGCCCTTTATAATAATGATCAAGATATTCATGCACTTTTTTCTTTTGATCCTTTGGATCCGTCTCTTTTCCAGGCGCTATCTGTACAGATATATGAGATCGTTGAAGACTTTTTTTCATATAACTTACAAGACTGCGGAAAAGAACCCGAAAATTCCAATCTGATATTTGATAACCTATAAAAAGAAGCGATGTACCCGTAAATGCCGCCCGGATTATTGGTGGAAGTAGCTGTTGATCCTGTGAGAAACTCATAAGAAAATCTAAATAATCATCTTCGGTAAGTACAAGAGATTCTGTCATTTCGACAGAACCATGAAGGTGGAATACTATTGGATTTGCTATATCGGGACTAACTTTATCCAAGGAATTGAGCTACTCGGGCTAAATTGCTGCAATCTTCTAATGGATAGTCATGCTCCTTTGACCACTTTTGTGCAATATCTTTCCCCAGCGGAAGTAATCCATAAGATGCGCCTGCTCCAAGAAAGGGAGTGCATTTTCCAGCTTTGATTCTATCAAGAAGATTATTCCAATCTTTATCTTCAAGTGTATTTGGCATTTAAAAATCTCCCATTGAATTAGTTATAGCCGGGTATAAGACCAACGGAAAAACCCGTTTTTATGAAAATATTATTGTGTTTTTCGCTTTACATCTTCTTGTTTTCCTCTGCACCTTGCTCTTGTTTTTCAGATATGCGATTTTTCCCTTTTTCAGGTTTGGCAAGTAAGGTCTCCGCTACTTCTTTCAGTTTAAGAATTGCCTGTTCTGAAAATAGACCAGCCAGCGCGGCCATTGCCATGAAACCATAGGGACTTGTATCCTTGGCTGCCGTCTGCGGGAAAAAACCACCGCGAATGATAAGGTAAAAAACAAATCCGAGGGTTGCACCGACAAAAGGTAACATGATATACATAGCAAGCCAACTCCACACCAATTCCCGATTACCGACGTATTTATAAAATGACCTGAGGGCATGAACCAGGCTACCCAGAGCGCCTGAAAGCATTACAATGAGGATGGAACGTATTTCATCTGAAATTGAAAAGGTTGAAAAAAGGAAGGTTACTAACTGATCAGGATTTGTTCCTTCTGATGGAGGTAAAATTGGCCAGAATTGAATGATGCTATAAAGGAGAAAGCCGGAGAAGATGATGAGGTATGCTGTAATTGGGATAATACCTGCTATACCAACTGGTCTTTCACCCATCCTTTTAGGTCTCTGCTCTTCAGTGGTTTTATTTGGTCTTTCTGCCATTTTATTTCTTCATTTTGCGAGTGTTCGAAGAGTTTTTTTATTCAGTCGAATAAAAAATTATATCCTGAGCGGAGTAAGTAGAAACTCGTAACGCAGGGTTTATCTACCGCCTGCCTGTGCGGTTTGGAGGGGAGGAGAAACCCTTCCCCTATCAATTTTTGCCAAAATAGTCAGAATATTTTATTAAGAGACTTAGGCATCACAAAGAGCAAAGTTTTCAGAATAAATTTACTTTTAAATAAGTTTTCTGTGGTTGTCAACATAAAATATTTTGCCTCTTTTTTGTCCCGATTTCTATATAATACCTTTACTACACTAGTTTTGGCGGAACCTTTCCCACTCATTTCATTAAAATGACTATGATGAACAGAGGGATTTTATCACACGCGCTCCTTACAGCAGATTTACTAAATTTCTTCCGATTCAGTTCCGGATTGCTCAATCCGCATCCGGGCATTTTTTGCCGAATCTCTTAAAGTAAAGGTTTTCAATAAATATTGGTAAAGGGGCTTTCCAGGGTTCTTGTTTGTGATTTGCCAACTTCCCAAATTTCCCCGGTTCCATTCCTAGTTCTCTGGCCATCTGAATATGAGCATGGGAGAGGCGAAAACGTTTCCTTGCTTCAATCCATTTTTGAAATCGGTCAGGTATTTTCTTTGCCATGATAAACTGTTCCACAAAAAGACATTTGCCATTTCAGCACTTCCTTCAAGGTTTGTCAAATGGATATTTATTTTGAGTAAGTGTGCTATGGTTAACTATTTCATATTGAAAATGATTTGATTCTTACCCCAGGTGTGCTATAATTTCATTTTGAAATGGTGCTGCTATAGGCATAAATACGAAATTCGAATATCTAAATCCGAAATAAACATTGGGAGATTTTAATACATGTCTGAACAACGGAAGAAGGTAGTACTGGCCTATTCGGGCGGTTTGGATACCTCCGTGGCGATCAAGTGGATTCCCGAAAAATATAATATGGATGTTATTACGGTGACTATTGACCTTGGTGCGGTAAAGGATCTTGATGCCATTCGGGAAAAGGCATTGAAAATTGGTGCAAAGAAGGCAATTGTCATTGATGCAAAGGATACCTTTGTCAAATATTTTATCTTTCCGGCTTTACAGGCTGGGGCACTATACGAAGGGGTTTATCCATTGGCGACGGCCTTAGGGAGACCGCTCATTGCAAAATTACTGGCAGATGTAGCACAGGAGGAGAAGGCAGATGCCGTGGCCCATGGCTGCACTGGTAAAGGGAATGACCAGGTACGCCTGGATGTATCCCTGCAGGTATTGAATCCTAAGTTGCAGATTATTGCCCCCGTACGTGAGTGGAAGATGACGCGTGATGAGGAGATTCGATATGCTGAGGAACATAATATCCCGGTAGAGGCAAAGATCAAGAGTCCTTACAGTACGGACGAAAATCTCTGGGGGAGAAGTATTGAGTGTGGAATATTGGAAGACCCGTGGGCTGAGCCTCCGGAGGATGTCTACAAGTGGACAAAAGGTGCACAGGATGCTCCCGATGAACCGGAATATATAGAGGTTCTTTTTGAAAAGGGGACTCCCGTGGCTATTAACGATGTAGAAATGGATGGGGTTACTCTTATCAATACCTTGAATGCGAGGGGAGGAAAGCACGGTGTTGGCCGTATTGATCACCTTGAGAATCGACTGGTAGGCATCAAGTCAAGGGAGATCTATGAGTCACCTGCAGCTGTTATCCTGCATACGGCGCATAAGGCGCTGGAAGGTATGATCATGACAAAGGATGCCTTGCGGTTTAAGGATATTGTTTCTGCGCACTATGCGGATTTGATTTATAATGGACTCTGGTTTTCTGCATTTCACCAGGACCTGGTAGCATACGTGCTGAGCAGTCAGCGTCTTATGACGGGGACGATCCGTGTGAAATTATCGAAAGGGACATGTATCGTGGTGGGGCGTAAATCACCGCTGTCCCTTTACAGCGAAAAATTGGCTACGTATCAGAAAGAAGATACCTTCGATCATAGTGCATCTCTTGGATTCATCAAGATATATGGTTTACCGGTAAAAATACAGGCCCAAAAGCAAATGGACGTTCTGGCAGGGAGGGAGGCGTTGCATCTGGATTCGATCATGCCGCCAAAGGTTAAATCCCTTGGCAAGGCAGAGGGGGGATAAAAAAGGTGAAGTAATGAAAATACTGCTTATATTCCCACCGTCGTGGCATCCTTCACAGCCTTACCTCAGCTTACCCTCTTTAACGGCTTTTTTAAGACAAAACGGTGTTCATGATGTCGTCCAGAGAGATGTTAATATCGAGTTGCTGGATATACTCCTTAGCGAAAAGACCTGCGGTGAATTTTATCAGAGGCTTATAGATAAATTAAGGCACATGGATACTATGAGAGCGGCACCCCACTGGGGTGCCGCTCCTGGTGAACACGAAAAACGCCAGGCCCTGATTCATGCGATGGAAACCCTTCCTGATATAATGAAAAAGGTGGAACCCGCGAAACATACCTTAAGGTCTGAGGGTTTTTATGACCTCGAAAGGTATATTGAAAGTGTCAATGTCGTTAATGAATCCCTTAGGATCATGTCAACCCTGTATTATCCTTCATCGCTGACCGCGTTCAACAACGATATGCGGTATTCCGTCTATTCCTCCCTGGAAATTTTTAAGGCACTGGATGATGAGGAAGAAAACATATTCCTCAACCTTTATAAGGATCATCTTCTTTCTTCCATCCTGGACTTTTCTCCAAAATTGTTGGGGATTTCCATTACCAGCACTTCTCAGATTATTCCGGGGCTCACCCTTGCAAAACTGGTAAAGGATCGGAACAAAGAGGTGCACATTACCATAGGTGGAAGTGTTTTTACGAAGCTCATTGAAAATTTGAAAAAGGTGGATAGTCTCTTTTCGATTGTGGATAGCTTTGTTGTTTTTGAGGGCGAGCATGCCTTATTGGAACTCGCAGCACAGCTTGATGGCAAGAGGGATTTTAAAAAGGTACCCAATCTGATTTATCGGGAAAACAACGTTACCCGGATCAATGAGCCATTTTATGCGGAAGACCTGAATAAGCTTCCTACACCCGACTTTGATGGGTTTCCCCTGAGGCTTTATCACGCCCCTGCATCCGTCCTGCCTGTGCAAACATCTAGAGGATGTTATTACAGGAAATGTGCCTTTTGTAACCTGCATCTGGACCATAGGAACTTTCGGTTGCGGAAAGCGGATTTACTCCTGGAAGATATCCATGAACTCTCGCGAAAATACAATACGCCATATTTTTTCTTTACGGATGAATCCGTTCCCGTTAATCAGTTACGGGAGATATCTCAAGGCCTGCTCGAAAACAAATGGGATATAAAATGGATGGGAGGGGTACGATTTGAGAATGCCCTTAATGGTGATGTGCTGGGGAAGATGTATGAATCCGGATGTCAAAAATTGGTTTTTGGCCTGGAATCGTACCATCAGCGTGTGTTGAATTTAATGAAAAAGGGAATAAAAGTGGACGTCGTAAAAAGGATATTAGATGAATGTTTGAAAATAGGCATAGCATTCCACCTCTATATAATTATTGGGTTTCCAACAGAAACGGAAAAAGAAGCATTGGAAACACTTGACTTCGTACTCAAAAAAGAATATCTCGAATCGCTGGGCTATTCCTGTTTGCCGTCTCTTTTTGGAATGGAAAAGGATTCTCCGATTACTCAAAACCCTTTAGAATATGGATTAAGGAGTATAATGGCACCCAGAGGCGAGGATTTGGGATTAGGTTATTTTTACGAGGCAGAGCAGGGTATGTCGCCGGAAGAAGCCGAGGGGATGTATCAATACGTTATCAGCCAATTAAGTGAGAGGCTTTGTCCCTTTCCATATAATTATTCAATGTCCGATGGTCTGTTATATATTACTCATAGTAAGGGAAAATGTTTTCATTAAAGTCTATTAAAAACAAGCTCATACTGATACTTTTAGTATGTTCATTTGCGCCATTATTGTTATTGCGTTTTATGGCTTTTCCCAAGGCACAAAAGGATTTGGAAGCGGCTTTGATACGAAATCTGGAGGGGGTAAAGCAAAAACAGGCAGAAATTGTAAAAATGTGGTTTGGCGAAAGGAAGCATGACGCAAAGGTTGTCAGTAAAAATGTCTCTGCCGTATGGGAACGTAGTGTAGATGGCAGGAACCGGGACTTTTCAAAGCTCTATGAGTATATCGAGATGGTTAAAACAGAGTACGGGTATAAATCCGTATATATTACCTCGCGGGACGGAACAGTGCTTGTGTCCACGGAAAGGGAACAGGTAGGCTCCAACATGATAAGTTACGATTATTGCAGAGAGGCATTGAATGGACGTATTTTTATATCCAGAATTCAACGTCTTCTTCCGGGTGAAGGCGAGAACAAAAAGGGTGATAGTGATGAACCGATGATGTTTATATCGGCTCCGCTCATTGGTTCTGACAATCTTATGTTCGGGGCGGTCGTTCTCAAAATAACAACATTACCACTCAGCGAAATCATGAAAAGTGCGAAGCTGGGAAAAACAGGAGAAACTTTTCTTGTCAACCGAGAGGGCTTTATGCTAACGGAGTCGAGGTTTGCTGATGTGATAAAAAAAGCGGGTTTAATTCACCAAAGGACAGCATTAGAATTGAGGGTGGTAAATCCTCATACGGGAAAGCTTACCGATGGGGCTCAAAAATGCCTGAATGGTAGAGACGGATACGATATGGAAGGTTATATGAATTACGATGGCAGGAATGTCCTGGGGGCATGGTGTTGGATTCCCGAGCATAACTGTGGTTTGCTTGCGCAGATCGATATCAAGGAAGGGTATGGGGCGGCTTACAGCTTGAAAAGATTTGTTCTTTCAATGCTGCTGGTGTTGGCTTTCCCATTGCTTCTGGCGGCATTTTACCTTGGTAAACGGATTTCAGCCCCCATTCTCAATATAACAGAAGTAACGAAAAGAATCACCGGTGGCGACCTGGGACAACGGGTAAAAGACAGTGGCAAAAAAGATGAAATTAGTGAACTGTCGCAGGCGTTCAACGTTATGGCAGAATCTCTAGAGGAAAAAACGGTCAAATTAAAAAATTATACGACTGACCTGGAAAATACCGTAAAGGAGAGAACCCTTAAGCTGCAGGAGACAACGAATTTCTTAAATAGTATTTTGGCTGGTTCAACAGAATATTCCATCATTGCACAAGATTTGAATGGAAATATTCTTGCGTTTAACGCGGGAGCAAGCCTGATTTATGGTTATAGACCTGAAGAAGTGATTGGAATAGCCAATGTGAGGGATCTTCATACTGCCGAAGATGTGAAATCGGGGAAGGTGGATTGTATTTTAGATGTGGCGCGGAGAACGGGTCGATATGAGGGTGAGGTAATAAGAAGGAGGAAAAACGGCGAGATCTTTCCTGTTCATGTCACTTTTACATTACGACGCAATGAAAATGGGTATCCGATTGGATTTGTAGTAATATCAAAGGATATTACAAAAGAGAAATTGGTGGCGCTTGAAAAAGAAATTATAAATAATGTCAATAAGGTAATTGCATCGGGTTTAGATATTAAAGAGGTTTACAAAAATATTTATCTTGAGCTGAAACGCATGATCGATTTTACCTGGTTCGGTGTTGCGCACCTCATCGATGGGACAGAAATTACGGAAAATTCCAATATTGTTGAAGGTGTATTATTATCCACTGATTGGTTTATGGACTGTCAGTATCCATTTCATGCAACGGCGCAGGGTATCGCTATGGAAAAGGGCGTCCCAGTTGTTGTTGCGGATACGACCGAAGGAGAGTATCTGTTTGATCGGAAATTGTACGAGAAGGGTATACATTCTTATTTATGTTTTCCGTTGAAATTGAAAGGAATTACCACCGGTGCTATTACGCTGGGGAGCAGAAGGAAAGATGCTTTTACGGAGGTACATTTTGGCTTATTAAATCAAATTACTCCACAATTGGCTATTGCCATCGAAAATAAAAGGCTTTTTCTGTCGATAAAGGAGTCAGAGAAAAAATATCGGGATCTGGTAGAAAACGCACCGGAAATGATTCATGAAATTAGTCTCGAAGGGAAATTTATAAACGTAAATAAGACGGAATTGAATAAACTGGGATATTCAATAGAAGAAATGAGGCAGATGACACTCGAAGGCATTGTACCAGATGAATGCCGCGAGGAAATAAAGAGACATATGAAACGGATCAAAGAAACTGGAAGCAATGAATTAGAAACTGTGTTCCTGACAAAATCAGGAAAGGAAATCAATGTCGAGATTAATGGAACAAGCCTTTATAATACCAAAACGGGCGAAAGTATTTGCGTGAGGGCATTTGTAAGGGATATTACAGAAAGAAAAAAGATGGAGGAGCAAGTACGGAGATCAGAAAAATTAGCCTCAATGGGTGAGCTTGCTGCAGCGATTGCACATGAGATCAGAAATCCTCTGGGGGCGATCTGTAACTCTGTGGGAATTCTGGATACCCATTTGAAACTGACAGGTCAGGATAAGGATTTATTGGAGATGATTGTAGGACAATCCGAAAGATTGGATAGGATCATCAGTGATTTCTTGACTTTTGCTCATCCGCGAGAACCTTCCTTTTCCCTGCAGGATATCCGGGAAGTAATTAAAAATACCATTTTCCTGTTAGAGCAGGATAGTCGATTTACAGACCAGATAGAGATAAAGGAGATTTATGAAAGCATATTACCGAAGGTCTACATTGATACGGATTTAATCCACCAGGTATTGTGGAACTTGTTTGTAAATTCTCTGGAGGCTATGCCTAATGGTGGGCAGATCAAGATAATGGTAAGAAAAACAAATCTTTTTTTAAGAGATGCTGTGGAGATTGTGATATCAGATACCGGGGCCGGTATACCTGCCCATGAGTTGGACAAAATATTTGAACCTTTTTATACGACGAAATCAGAAGGTACAGGTTTGGGTCTCTCAGTGGTCCAGCGTATTATTGATGACCACGGGGGAACCATTGACGCGAAGAGTAAAGAGAACAAGGGGACAACCTTCTATGTCAAGTTGCCTGTGGGAAATGAAAAATTGGCAATCCAGAGTAACTTTTTAATGGGATGATGTAAGAGCTATGGAAAACGGTAAAATCCTTGTTGTGGAAGATCAAGATGCCATGAGAGAATCCCTCGTGATTGCTTTTAGAGATGAGGGATATCAGGTTGAAGGTGCTGCAAGCGGGGAAGAGGCCATTCAAAAACTGGATAGTCATAATGTATATGACCTGGTAGTCACCGACTTAAAGATGAAAAAAGTTGACGGTCTGGAAGTGCTCAAGGCTGTAAAAGCTGCAAATCCATCCACGGAAGTGGTGCTGATTACTGCTTATGGTACCATTAGCACGGCAGTTCAAGCGATTCGGGATGGGGCATACGATTATGTGACGAAGCCATTTCGTCACCAGGAAATCTTGAAAGTTGCAAAAAAAGCGATCGAAAAGAAGAGCTTGAAAGACCGGGTCAGGTATCTCGAAGGAGAAATTAGAGATAAATATAAATTCGAGGGTATTGTGGGTAATTCTAACGCCATGCTGGAGGTATTAAAAATAACTTCACATGTATGTCGTACAGAAAGTACAGTCCTGATTACGGGGGAGAGTGGGACGGGAAAAGAGCTGATTGCAAGGGCTATCCATTACAATAGTCTTCGGAAAGACGGCCCATTTGTCGTAATTAATTGTGGTGCGTTACCGGAAAATTTACAGGAAAGCGAACTGTTTGGACATATGAGGGGAGCATTTACGGGGGCTGTTAAAGATAAGGTTGGGTTATTTCTTCAGGCGCAAAGGGGGACGATTTTATTAGATGAGATTGGTGAGACTTCACCTTCTACACAGGTAAAACTCTTGCGGTTTTTGCAAGATGGTGAGATACGACCGGTTGGCGGAAACAAAGCCATGTATGTGGATGCGAGAATCATTGCGGCTACCAATGAAAATTTAGAAAAAGCTGTTGAGTTGGGGAAATTCAGAAAGGATCTTTTTTATCGGATTAACGTGATACGCATTCATCTTCCACCGCTGAGAGAACGGAGGGAAGATATTCCGCTTTTGGTGGAATATTTTTTGGAAAAAATTTTAGAAAAACTGAAAAAAGGGAAAAGGGTCTTTTCCAAAGAATCAATGCGGACGTTAGTGAACTATGATTGGCCTGGTAACATCAGAGAGCTTCAGAACATAATAGAGCGGGCTGTTACTTTGTCTAAGAGCGAGATAATAAATGTAGACGAACTTCCGCTCCCTGTGGAAGAATTTGCAATACTTAGCCGGGAGCCCCTGGAGGACCAGAAGAGGAAATCGTTTATTGTGACAACGCTCGCAGAACAGGAAAAAAATGCAATTGTTGAGGCCCTGAACAAATATGGTGGTAATCAAACAAAGGTTTCTCAGGTACTTGGAATATCAACAACGACCCTTTGGCGGAAGATTAAAAAATACCGGATTAAACCACAGCACGAAATCTCGGACACGATCGGTATATAATTTCATCATGAAACTATCGTTGCATAATGGAATGTATTTGTGAACAAGTAAACCCTGGGTACTAGAGACACAAAAGAATGTTGTTATTGTAATAAGCTGTTGATTTAATGCCACTTATATGAAATATAGGTGGCATTTTGTTTTTCGTCAGAAGTTGGTATATCTTTCGTTATTCTATTAGGACAATGGAAATTTCAGTCTCCAGTTGTGGAGGATAATCAGGTACTGCAGATGTTTAAGAGGAGAAAAACTACCGAGGTTAAAAAAGTTATAGACGTTAAGTTTGAGGTAAAAGAGGATTTTGAAGAAGCTAAAGAGGGTTTTTCATCGCGTTTAAAAGGCGTTTTTAGAGGGTATTCAAATAGGGAGAATAGAAACATGCCGATAATGGACGAGATAAGTAAGATTAGTACGTTTATAAAAAAGTTACCCAGATCGCCCCAACCTGCGATCCCTGCACGGGAGGTATGGCTTTCTTTGTGGGGTGCATTTTTGGGGGTAGGATTTACAGCGTTGCTTGCGTATCTCTGGAAGTGTCCCACGCTGTTGGGGCCATTTGGCGCAAGCGCCGTGTTGATTTATGGCGCTTATAAGGCACCACTCGCACAGCCGAGAAATGTTTTACTCGGGCACTTTCTTGCAGCATGTATTGGTGTAACGATACATGACTTTTTTGGTACAGCATTTTGGTCTATAGCGCTTGGTGTTGCCCTTGCGCTTGTGCTTATGACGGTTACTTATTCGATCCATCCACCGGCAGGTGCAACGGCATATGTGGCTGTTCAGACCGGGGGATTAGGTGTTGGATATATGTACATCTTAAATCCTGTTATTTTGGGCGCTTTTATTTTGGTATTAATTGGTGTCATTTTTAATAAAATGGGGAAAAGGGATTATCCGACACATTGGTGGTAATGTGTTTGTGCGACACGATGGTAGAGGGGGGAATTATTCACGGATTTGGAGAAGTAATTGTTAAATTACGGAGAAAATTATGTATATCTCGATTAAAAACCGGCTTATTTTTTTACTCATTGTATTTACGCTACTCCCGTTTGTTTTATTAAGGATCATAGCATATCCAAGGGTCCAGGCAGACCTTCAAGAAGTACTCATACGAAACCTCGATGGTATTGGGCATAAACAGGCAGAATTGGTAACTACCTGGGTACAGGAAAGGATGAAGAATGCCCGCGTAATTGCAAATAATCCGTTGATGGTGAAATGTGCAAAGATCACAAAAGATGATAAAGATTATCCGGATATCGTACAGTATCTTGAGGTAGTGAGGGATGAGTATGGTTATAAGGGTGTTCTTGTAAGCAACGATAAGGGGCTGGTAACAGTTGCTACTGTAGAAGAAGGCGTAGGAATCGATATTTCACAAATGGATTACTTCAAACAGTCGATGCAAGGGAACACCTTCATATCTAGCGTTATTCCGTCTGAAATTCCACTTATCAATGAATTGGGTGAGAAAGAACTAGGTTTGCCCACTATGTTTGTTTCAACACCATTAAAAGATAGGGATGGGGTTGTAGTTGGTGTTGTTTCGCTGAGAATTGATACAAATACCCTGAACGATCTGATGTTAAGTCTTCATTTGGGGAAGACGGGAGAGACGTATCTGGTGAATAAAGATGGGTATATGATCACCGAATCGAGATTTGCTGCACATTTAAGAGAGATGGGATTGGTGAAAAAAAGGTGCGCATTGGAATTAAAGCTGGTTAATCCGGAAACCGGTGAATTAACCAGCGGTGTTCAGCAGTGTATTGCAGGGAATAGCGGTTTTGATGCAAAAGGTTATAAGGACTACAGCGGTTTAACGGTACTGGGGGTATGGCGCTGGTTGCCAGAGTATAATTGGGGGGTTGTTGCTGAAATCGACAGGGATGAAGGTTACGGTGCGGCTTATAATCTTAATTATATCGTGAGTTCTGTGTTATTGGCGATTGCATTTCCTATTGTGATGGTTGCATACTTTATTGGCAGAAAGACTTCAATACCGATTCTTAAGCTGACTGAAGTAACGAAAAAAATGGCCTCCGGGGATTTGTCCCAAAGGGTTGACATAAAGAGGGAAGACGAGATTGGTGAATTAGCGAATTCCTTTAATGCAATGGCGAAATCTCTGGATGAGAAAACGAGAGAGGTAGTGGAGTCTGAAAAGCGGTATAGAGAATTATTTAACTCCATAAAAGAAGGTGTTTATCAATCTGAGCCTGGTGTTGAGGGTGTATTTACATTTATCAATAAGGCCGGTGCAGAAATACTTGGATATAGCACCCCGGAAGAAGTGATAGGGACAAAGGTAAAAAATATTTATGTAGATTCAGAGGACAGGAGACGCCTCTGTGATAAACTCGAAAAAGACGGGGTGTGGAGGGAATTTGTGTCCCTTTGCAAAAGGAAGAATGGTGAGAATTTTTATGCAGAACGTACAAGTAATATGTTGAGGGATGAAAAGGGAAATCCCGTGGCTATCTATGGAGTATTCAGGGATATCTCAGAGAGAAAGAAGGCAGAGCAAGAAATCACCGAGTCAGAAAAGAGATATCGTTTGTTATTTGATTCCCTAAAAGAAGGTGTTTATCAATCTGAACCCGAAGTGGACGGGACGTTTATATGGATTAATCGAGCCGGAGCCGAAGTTCTGGGTTATGAATCTCCTGAAGAAGTAATCGGAATGAAGGTAAAGAATATTTATGTAAATCCGGATGACCGTATGAAAGTTGTTGAAAAGCTTTCCAAAGAAGGCGTTTGGAAGGGTTTTGAGTCTTTTTGTAAGAGGAAAAATGGTGAACGCTTCTATATGGAACGGACATCCAATCTGGTCACCGATGAGAAGGGTAAATCTATTCGTATTGATGGAATATTCAGAGATATTACCGAACGAAAGAAACTCGAGGAGGAATTGCAAGAATCTGAAAGACATCATAGGCAATTACTGAATTCGTTGAAAGAAGGGATATATCAGTGTGAACCCACTGAAGATGGGGTATTTACATGGATCAACCAGGCGGGTGCCGAGATACTTGGTTACAGTTCACCGGAAGAAGTAATTGGTACACGGGTTAAAGATGTATATGTAAATCCCGAAGATCGGAAAGAGTTGGTCGAGAAGCTGGAAAAAGAGGGGGTATGGCGGGATTTTACATCATATTGCAAGAGAAAAAATGGTGAACGATTCATTTCAGAAAGGACGTGCAATCTTGTGCGTGACGAAAACGGTAAACCGGTACGAATTGAAGGTGTATTTAGGGATATTACGGAAAGATAAGGCGATTATTTTTAGAAGAATTTAAATACGCTGAACGAGGAGTAGAAAATTATGGGAAATGAAACTGTAAAGGGCTTATCCGTCAATGCGAAAACCCTTATTATAATACTGCTGTTTGTGAATGTGGGGTTCGCATCCAAGATGATAAATAAATACTATGCCATGAAGGAAGCTGGCTATGTCAGAGAAAAAACCTTCCACGAACAACTCGAACAAAGAGTGATGAAGGCCTTTGGTTCTATGGAAGAGCTGAATAAGATGGTTAGTGATATTACACGGCAAAAAGAAGATGCAGAAAAAATAGCAGCTTCTTTTAAGACGCAGGGTGAACAACTGAAGGTTGTGAACATAAAGCTCGAAGATGCAAAAGCAAAACTGGAGGAGGAAAAGGCCCGGTTGCAAAGAGAGATATGGGAATTAGAAGACTCGCTGTCCCTTGCAAAGAAGACATTGAGTAACAAGGATGTGACTATTCGGGAACTTATGGGGAATTTGGAGCAAGTTGAAAAAGAAAATGCGATGCTCAAAAAACAGATTGAAGAGCACGCGAAAACCCCAGAATGGAGTCTTCCCAAACAATAAAACATTATATTTGTGTTAAAATCGAAAAGATCTTTATGTCAAAGGTTTTAATTATAGAAGAGCAGGAGAAGGTTAGAATGTCATTGGTAAGTGCCTTTA
Source organism: Candidatus Brocadia sp. (assembly GCA_021646415.1). Taxonomy (NCBI): domain Bacteria; kingdom Pseudomonadati; phylum Planctomycetota; class Candidatus Brocadiia; order Candidatus Brocadiales; family Candidatus Brocadiaceae; genus Candidatus Brocadia; species Candidatus Brocadia sp. The sequence goes on along the minus strand of SOEU01000008.1, from coordinate 40,333 downwards.
GGCGAGAAGGTTTCGGAACATGCGATGGCACTGGATGGAGTGGTGCGGCAGAGTTATTCGGGAGAAATGCCTACGATCTGATTATTGTCGATTTAGGTGTAAGGCCTTCCGAAGGTTGCGAAATGTTAAAGAAGATCAAATTTTCTAACCCTGATGCAGAGCTTGTAGCAATTATTTCCCCGAATATCTACGATACAGACCGGATGGCTAGCTGTGGAGTGTATGATTGCATACTGAAGCCGTTCAGACAAAAAGATGTAATCGATATAGGAAAGAAAGCGTTGGAAAAAAAACAATTGGCAGACAAGGTACGCAACCTGGAACAAATCATGGATATGAACAAAATGATTCTCAAGGAAAAGAGTTAAAGCGTGGTTCAAATGATGAGGTATTTGTTTGACTGGTTGTTAAGAAATAAGGGAAAGGAGGTATGATAAAAAATAAAAATTGTTAAAAAAGTTTTTGAATGTTGGATGTTAGAAGTTTGTACTAAGAGGAGAGATATGTTAAAAAAGGGGTGTTGTTTTGAAGTTGATATTCACAACAACATTTTAGAGGAGAACAATTAATGTTATATACTGCGAACGTAGATGCAATTGCAGCGGTGTCTCTCAAGAAAGCCACTGCAATGAAACATAGTCTAACGGGTTTCTTGACACTTTCTGTGATGGCTGGTTTTTATATTGGGTTTGGCGTCATCCTTGCATTTATTTGTGCGGCGCCTGTTGCGGCACTAAATCCAGGAATTGGTAAGATAGTTGCGGGTGCAACCTTTGGTATTGCATTGTCATTAGTAATTATTGGTGGAGCCGAGTTGTTTACCGGGTATAACCTGCTTGTATTTAAAGGAACACTGAGGGGCACTATAACGCTCGCCGATTCCATGCTGGGTTGGTTTTGGACATACTTAGGGAACCTGGGTGGATCAATGCTCTTTGCACTTATGATTATTGTCGCCGGTATCTTTGCCCCTGATCCCTGGAAGTCATTTATACTCAAGGTGGCTACCTATAAGTCTACTGCACCATGGTGGGAGCTATTCTTCAGGGGTATCTTCTGTAACTGGCTGGTCTGTCTGGCAATATGGTCTTGCTTTAGATGTACGAGCGATTCCGGCAAGTTGATTATGATCTGGTGGTGTTTATTTGCTTTCATTACGACAGGCATGGAACACAGCGTTGCGAATATGACAATATTAACAATTGCGAACTTATTACCGCATGATCCAGCGGCAATTTCATGGGGTAAGATGTTTGGTTGGAATCTTGTCGCTGTTACCCTTGGTAACATTGTGGGCGGTACATTTTTTGTTACATTCCTGTATTGGTTTGCAAATGCCATGGATGAAAAGGGCGCCAGGAAGATGGAGGCCATAAAAGGAGGTTCTGGAAGCGCTGGGTTACCGCGAGCTGGTGGGTCTCCAGAAGAAATTAAAGATGTTAAGGTGAAGATGAAGTCATAAATTCGTAATGAAACCGTCAAGGTTGGACGATAAACTGATAGAAGATTGTTCAGAAAAAGTTTCAGACACAACTAAACGAAAAGGCCAGCATAAAATGCTGGCCTTTTCTTATGATTGTTACAGAAAACAAATAAAACAAAGAAGGTATAAAAATTTTATTCTTGTTCGGAGGCTTTACGCTAATTATTGTTGGAAAGCTTCCCCTATAGCGTAAAGTTTCCCGTCATTAGAACCGATATAAATGGTGCCATCGGCATCAATAGCAGGTGACGATTCTATTGCGCTTCCCGTTTCAAAAATCCACTTCACATTTCCATCGGAATTGAGGGCATACAATTTTTTATCTCTGGAACCAACATAAATGGTACCGTCTGCGCCAATAGCGGGAGATGAATGAACAGAGGAGTCAGTTTCAAAACACCACTTTAGCCTTCCTGAGGAAGTAAATGCATAGAGATTGTTGTCTCCCGAGCCAAAGTATATAGTTCCGTCTGTGTCGATAGCTGCAGAAGAATCGATATCGTACTTGGTGTCAAACGTCCATTCTGTATGTCCGTCTGCACGAAAGGCATAAAATCTGGCATCCTCAGAACCTATGTAAATGTTCCCGTTGGGAGCGATGAGGGGAGAGGCATCTAAGAGGTACCTGGTGCCAAAACTCCATACAGCCTTGCCTTCTGGTTTCATGGCAAATAAATAATAGTCCCCGGAACCAAAATAGATCATACCATCAGGTGCAATGGCTGGTGATGAGGCCACGTGATCGGCGGTCTTTTGCGTCCACTTTAATTTGCCATCTTTAGTAATAGCGTGAAGTTTTTTATCCCAGGATCCGACATAGATCGTTCCGTCGGGCGCAATGGTCGGGGAAGAAATAATACCGCCTTCGGATTTATATTTCCAAAGGATACTCCCATCAGGATTCAACGCATAGAGATGGCTATCCCAGGAACCAAAGAGAATCGTGCCGTCCTTTCTGACGGCAGGTGATGAATCAACCTCATCCTGTGTTTCGAATACCCATTTAAGTTTACCATTTCGTGTAACGGCATAGAGTTTTTTATCTTTCGAGCCAAAGTAAATTGTGCCATCTTCCCCAATAGCTGGAGAAGAAGCAATAGGTCCTTGGGTTTGGAATGTCCACTTTAGAACTGGCTTTTGAATGCTCACATAAGGGCTTCTTCCTGTGTGTTGTATGTCGTGCCTGAACATGGGCCAAGGTGTGTCAGCAAGCTGCGCATAAAGCGCGAAAGATAAAAAGACAGTAAGTAGGAAAAAAACAAATATCGGTGGGACACAAAACTGGATATATTTTTTCAACATACAAAATTTCCTTTTGTCTGTAAAGTTTTTAAAGTACCCCTTTCGTTGATGGGATATCTTTTATGCGTTTATCAACCTGAACAGCATCTTCTAACGCCTTGGCCAGTCCTTTAAATATTGCTTCTGCTATGTGATGAGCGTTGCTGCCATACGGAACATTCACGTGCAGGTTAATGCCCGCATTTGTGCTAAAGGCCTCCAAGAATTCTTCAATAAGTTCCACATCAAAATTTCCTATTTTTTCTGTATGGAATGTAACGTTAAAGACCAACGCAGGTCTGCCACTGATGTCGATCGCGATATTGGCAAGGGCTTCCTGCATAGGGATGCTTGAACTTGAGAAGCGCCGAATTCCCCTTTTGTTGCCTAATGCCTCTTTAATTCCCAGACCGAAACATATCCCCACATCTTCTACTGTGTGGTGGTCGTCCACAATGCGGTCTCCGCTTGCTTTAATAGTTAAGTCGAACAGACCATGTTTGGTGAGTATATCAAGCATATGATCCAGGAAGCCAACACCAGTAGAAATATTGCTATTTCCATCCCCATCAATCGTAAGGGTTAATTCGACCTGTGTTTCTCGGGTTTTTCTGCAGATTGTAGCTGTCCTTTTTGTCATCTGAATTGCATGGATACAGGTGCCCTCATCTAAGGATAACAGGCGAATGCGTCGTCGCATTCGCATGTGTCGTTATACTTGCAAGTTCTTTTAGATGTTTCAGTAAAATATCAATTTCTTCTCTTGTGCCAATCGTAATGCGCAGGCAGTCATCCAGTCGTCTCATATTGAAGTATCGTACCAATATCTTTCGTGATTTCAAAGCTTGGTATAAAGTGTGTGCATGGACTCCATTCATGCACCGTGCCAGTACAAAGTTGGTTTGTGAAGGATATACGAAAAATCCCATCTCCTGTAAGGATTTCGTGAGATAGTGTTTCGTTTCCTTTATCATTTCAGTGTGAGTCTTCATGCTTTTTTGGTCATCCAGAGCTGCAACTACTGCAGCGATGCTGAGTCGGTCAACATTATATGAATCCTTTACCTTCATCATTCCCTGAATAAGAGATTCCTGGGCAATACAAAACCCAAGTCTGATGCCTGCCAGCGAATATGACTTTGAAAGTGTGCGCAGGATAAGGATGTTGGTGTGTTTTTCGACCAGAGAGAGGCAATTATCGTCTGCAAAATCAGCATATGCCTCGTCAACAACGAGTACACCATCTATCTTAGAAGCAATCTTTGATATTTCTCCCGGTGATATCATTGTCCCGGAAGGTGAATTCGGATTTGCGACAAATGTAACCTTTGCCCCTTTTACAATGAAATCTTTGGGAAGAGAATAATCTTCTGTAAAATCTATGGCGCACGCAACCCCATCTTGCAGTTCTGCAAGTGTCTTGTAGAGCATATAAGACGGGTAAGGGAAAACAACCTTATCCCCCTGGCCTGCAAAGCTCCGTATAATTATAGACAGCAGGTCGTCGGAACCGTTTCCTGCCATAACGCGTTCCGGCTTTGTGCCTACTATTTCGGCAATTTTTATTCTGGCTGCCGTTGCAATCGGGTCAGGGTAAAGGCGAAGGTTTTCGTTCACCGCCTCTTTAATGGCATGTAATATCTTTGGGGAAGGCGGGTATGGATTTTCGTTTGTATTGAGCTTTATGTAGATGCCGTCTTTTGGTTGCTCACCTGGCGTATATCCTGACATTCTTTCGATGTTGTCCCGAAAATAGCTCAATAGGATACTCCTTTTTTTGGCTTTAGTCTGATTTGAACAGACCGTGTATGTGCATCCAAACCCTCGGCCCCTGAAATTTCAGCTAAATCAGTATAAGCGGCCTTGAGCGCCGACTTTGAATAGGTTATTACGCTGGATCTCTTCAGGAAATCATTCACTGATAATCCGGATGAAAAGCGTGCCGTCCCGCTTGTTGGAAGTACATGTGAGGGTCCCGCAATATAATCTCCCAACGCAACCGGGGTATACGGTCCCAAAAAGATCGCCCCGGCATGTTTGATACCCGACAGCAGGGTCCTGGGGTTTTGTGTCATAATTTGTAAATGCTCCGGGGCCAATGTGTTGGCTGTTTCGACACATTCATCAATGTTTTTTGCCAATATAATAACACCAAATTTTTTAAGGCATTTTTTTGTGTCTGCGCACCGCCTGAGTTTCGTTATTTGTTGATTTAACTCTGATGTAACTTGTTTCACCAGCAATTCGGAGAAAGTGACCAGTATTGAGATACCGGGTGCATGTTCTGCTTGTGATAGTAAGTCAGATGCTACAAACGACGGGTTTGCATGGTCGTCCGCTATAATCAATACTTCGCTGGGTCCCGCAAGCATATCGATGCCAGCATATCCAAAGATTTCTTTTTTTGCAAGCGTTACAAAAATATTCCCAGGTCCTACGATTTTGTCTGCCTTTGGAATGGTCTCCGTACCAAATGCAAGGGCAGCTATAGCCTGTGCGCCACCAACCTTATATATCTCATGAATACCTACCTCCTTTGCCGCGACCAGTCTTTCGGGTGGAATAGTTCCATCCTTCGAAGGAGGTGTAGTCATAATTATCTTGTTTACGCCTGCTACGCGTGCTGGTATCGCATTCATCAATACCGTAGATGGATAAGAAGCGGCACCACCTGGAACGTACACTCCCACACTTTCTAAAGGAGAATACAAGGTGTCAAGTACAATGCCGTTCGTCTTTAACGGGCTAACGTTGCGGATTCGTATATGTTCCTGATATGTCCATATATTAGTGATAGCATGTTGTATGGACTTTACAAAGGGGGACGATATTTTCCTGTAGGCCTCCTCGATTTCGTTATCTTTTACCCGAAAATCCTTCGGTGAAAGATGTGCCTTATCATAGAGTTTGCTATATTTCGCAAGTGATTTATCTTTTCGCTTTTTGACGTCCTGGATAATCTTAAGTACCGTTGTTCTATTCGCGGATATGCTATCTAAAATGTTTAATTGCTGTTTGAGTTTTTCGATTTCCTTATCAATCTTACATTCCCAAGTCCTGAGTATCCTCATCATCGCATTCTCAAAAATTAACGAGGCCTTATGCCTCGTTTGTCATATTAATACAAATCGGTTATCTATCTGTTAACGCAATATATGGTTAAAAATTATATTTTCTGCTGATATTGTTGTCAAGGAAAATGAAAACGGTTTATAGTACCACCTGTCTTCAGCAAAACGGTGTCTGTGAGGAAAACTAAAAATGGTAAGCATCGTGCAAAACCATCACAAGTGAGTAGTCTGTATGTCATAAATGAAAGAAATTTGATTGCCTGTTGTCTTGTGAAAATCATCAGAAATTTCTTGACAATTGCACAGTATCGGTACATAGTCTACGTATATGATAATGTATGTTCATGGCAAGGTTGACCACCTGAGAACGACGATAGATTTGAGAGGGAAAAATTGTTGGTGTTTTAGACGTCAGCGGCGATAGCCCGTATGCTGACCACAACGTCACATGGAAAATGTGCGGCATAGACTGAATCTGGAATATATTCTTGCTGGGTTAGTCCCGCAAAGATAACAATATTGTTTATGATATTATCAATGGTATTAGCTCCAGTGACTGTGACCATTCGCAATGTTCCCCGGAAACAGCCAGAATTCCCGGGGAATTTCCAAAGACGCATCCCGTGAGAAAAAAGAAATAATAAGTAAAAATCCTTAAACTGTTTATGGGAAAAGCACTTTTTAATCATATCGATATCAAGTATTCCTGTTCGGGAGGAGTGTGTAATACCGTGATGTACAACAAACGTATCATTTTATGCTGGATTGTAATCTTGTTTTCTCTGTTTTTGCCCTTTAATATGGTGGCTTCTGCCTCAACAATTGTGCAGGTGTCGGGTGGTGGTTTTCATAGCTTGGTTTTGAAATCAGACGGCACTGTTTGGGCATGGGGATTAAATATGTACGGTCAGCTTGGTGATGGAACAAATACAGATAGGAAGATACCGGTACAGGTAAAGGGGCTGGACAATGTTGCTGCAATCGCAGGAGGAGTGTGGCACAGTATTGCTTTGAAAACAGATGGTACAGTCTGGGTATGGGGAGGCAACTGGGCGGGGCAGCTGGGAGAAGGAACGACTAAGAGCAGAAACATACCAGTACAGATAAATGGCCTTAGTGGTATCTTGGCGATTGCCACGAAAGGACAACACAGTATTGTGCTGAGGTCTGATGGAACCGTTTTGGCCTGGGGGAGAAACGCATACGGACAATTGGGAGACGGAACCACTACAGATAAAAATATACCCGTACAGGTAAGAGGGCTTAGCAACATTGTCTCCATTGCCGGAGGTGGGTACCACTGCCTTGCCAAGGAGAAAGATGGCACCATCTGGGCTTGGGGTCTCAACAGAAATAATCAGTTGGGAGACGGTTCCACCACTGACAGGGCAATCCCTGTTCCGGTGTGCGGACTTGCGGACGTCAGTATTATTAATGGTGGGGGAGACCACAGTATTGCCCTGAAGAACAACGGTAACGTGTGGACATGGGGATTTAATCAATATGGACAGTTGGGAAACGGTTCGACTGATAACGGAAGTACTCCATTCTCCATAGAGGAGCTTAGAAAAGTCACTGCAATTGCCGGTGGAGGAGACCACACCCTTGCCCTGAAATCAGACGGAACCGTATGGGCTTGGGGGAGTAATAGTTCAGGTCAGTTGGGGGAAGGAACTACTACAAAGAGAGACATCCCCGTTCTTGTAAAAAAACTCGACAATGTCATTTCTGTTTCTGGTGGAGGACAACACAGCATTGCCTTAAAAGCCGATGGTACCATATGGGCATGGGGATTAAACAAAAACGGTCAACTGGGAGATGGTTCTACCTCAAATAGAAATACCCCGGCTGAGGTAATCAGTAGTTACCATTTTCAGAATTGAGATATTACTCAGATTGGTGGCATTACCGGTTGGTTTCGTTTTGACATTTTCTTGTAAAGTGATATAATTGCCTTCTTTAAAATAATTTGTTATGGCGGTAATAGCAGGTATAGATGAGGCTGGATACGGTCCAACGCTTGGGCCAATGGTAGTTACCGTCGTTGCGATTGATGTGCCGGATGAGAAGGCAGATTGTTCCTTGTGGGAGCTTTTGAAGGAAGCCGTATCAACTGAGCGTAAAGCACGGAAACAACGACTTGTCGTTCGGGATAGTAAAAAATTATACAACGCACACAATGGCTTGAAACCGTTGGAGGATGCTGTTCTTTCATTTTTGTTGTCCAAAGGTTTACAGATTACATCGTTTTTTCAACTGCTGGGCAGCTTATCATGTTGCAATACAGATGTTATTGCTTGGTATCCATGGTATAAGAATAAGGATTATTCCCTACCGGTAACTACGAGTATTTCTGTTCTGTTAAATTATACAGATTTATTAACGTATGTTTTTCAGAAGCACAATGTACGGTTTTCCTATGCAAAGAGTTGTGTTGTAACTGTTCAGGAGTTTAATGAACAGGTAAGGTCGTTTGGAAATAAGTCTGTTGTCCTATTTAATAATTGCGCAGTACTTATCTCCAGACTGTGGAATTTATGTGATGGCAATATACGTTTGATTGTTGACAAGCAGGGTGGCAGAAATACGTATACCAGCCTGTTGAAAGCCCAATTGCCTATGGCAGATATAAGAATTTTAAGCGAAAGTGCCAGGGTTTCAACATACGAGGTGTTCGATACCGGCAAGAGAATGAAGATATCCTTTGTGGAAAAGGGTGAAGATATCTGCATGTCGGTAGCCCTTGCATCAATGTTTAGTAAATATATTCGGGAGTTGTTCATGCGGTTGGAAAATCAATATTGGGTTCAACTTCTCCCTGGTTTAAAACCAACTGCCGGCTATTATAGTGATGCGCAGCGATTTTTGTCACAGATAGCGGATGTTCGGAAAAAAGAAGCGATTCCGGATGATCTTTTAATACGTATTAAGTAAATGGCTTAAGCCTAGGGGACATAGAGAAAGAAAAGAGCATTTAAACGCGGAATAAAAGGAATTTGTAAGGGTTCTTTCCTCGGTGGTCTCTGTGGTTAAAGGCCTTAACAACGAAAGGAGTTTTTGGAAGAGATGGCTGTAAATGTGGCTGTGGTAGGTGCAACAGGCGCAGTGGGTGAGGAATTTCTCCGAATACTGGAAAGCAGGAAATTTCCGGTTGAAGAATTGAGATTATTAGCCTCGAGGCGTTCTGCCGGGAAAAAGATGCGGTTTTGCGGGGCTGAATATACAGTACAGGAATTAACAAAGCATTCATTCCAGGGGATAAAGATTGCCCTTTTTAGTGCAGGGGCAAGCATCAGCAGGGAATATGTACCTTACGCTATCGAAAGTGGCGCCGTTTGTGTAGATAATTCCAGCGCATTCAGGATGGACGATGACGTGCCCCTGGTGGTGCTGGAGGTAAATCCTCAAGAAATTGCCAGGCATCATGGGGTAATTGCTAATCCCAATTGCTCCACGATTCAGATGGTAGTTGCTTTAAAACCGATCCATGATGTTGCGCGGATAAAGAGGATTGTTGTATCGACATACCAGGCTGTATCTGGTGCTGGTTTGAAAGCCGTTAACGAGCTCTTAAAGGAGACTGCGAGTATTCTCGGTGGCAAGGAAGATTTTAAGAGAAATTTGTTTCCCCACCAGATTGCCTTTAATGTATTGCCTCAGATTCCCCAGAGTAATGCATTTCTCGCTAATGGTTACACATCCGAAGAACTGAAGATGGTGGACGAGACAAAAAAAATTATGGGTGATCATAGCATCAAGGTAACTGCAACTACCGTGCGTGTACCTGTTATTCGTGGTCATAGCGAGTCTGTGAATGTAGAAACAGAGAAAAAAATCACCGTAGCTGAAGTAAAAAGGCTTCTTTCAAGTGCGCCAGGCGTTACCCTGGTGGACGACCCTGCTAATCAAATGTATCCCCTCGCTATACATGCGGTGGGGAAAGACGATGTCTTTGTAGGTCGTATCCGCGAAGACGAATCCGTTGCAAATGGGATCAATCTCTGGATTGTGAGCGATAATCTCCGAAAAGGTGCGGCCCTGAACGCAATCCAGATTGCAGAGAAACTGTTGTAATAGACTTCTAATATAGCACACTATATAGAAAAGCTTTCCCTGAATAATTTTAAGGTAATCTGTGGTTCTACTTTGTAAAAATGGATGTGGAATGGCAAGAGTTAAAGGTTTTTGATTTTTGTTTCTAGTGCCGTATCCTTTTTTCATTTCTTTTGCCGAACGGAAAGGTTCGCTCATATTCTTCTTTTCTTAATCCTCTAAGGCTTCCCTGACTTTTGCCTTTCCTTGTTCTGAAAGTTCGAACTCTGATTCTGGAATTTTATCAATCAAAGTTTTTGGTTTTTAGCATCACTTGATTTTCTTTAGTCGGTTCTGAACATAAAGATGGATGGATTACTGAGAGAAAAAAAATCAAACTTACTGGTGAAAGTAAATCATTTTTGAATGCAGGTCAACAAAATCTTATCAATATAATACCGGGGGTTGTATATCGTTATGAAGATTTTGTAAAAGGATTAATAAAGGAAATTACAGGTAATCGTAATTCTATTGAGATTTACACTAACCATCCCATAAAATCTGGAGGTAAAGGTTCAATTTTAGTTAATAATCCATCTGCTTCTGAAATTCTTCATGGCAATAGTGGAGAAAATTTGTCTCTAATCATCAATAGTATCAGGACTCAGGAGGAGGGAGTGATCTCATATACAAAATTTTTATACTGCCAATTCCGAATCTGGACTCATAATGAAGATTACGGCAGGTGGTGGCTTTGCAGGAGTTACAGCAACGGGTTTCACGCATGATAACCCAAAGAGATTATAGATTTTATGTAACAGTTGATATTCGGAAAACAATGTTTACTATCAGGCCACTAAAACCTGCTGCGGTTTTTTTTGTGCTGATATCAATATCCCTAATAAAGTTTTTATTAAGGCGGTTGACTATGGGGCACGCGTTCTGGCTAATGCAGAAATCGTCCTGACAAAAAGAGACGATGTAATCAATTTTATTTTTTAAGATATGGTTCCTTCTATCTCTCTTAGCCTTGCACAATCTTTTAACTGGGAAGCTTTTGATAATGCGTCTCGTAATATCTGTACAGTGTGTGTACATTTCACTTGAGAACCCCTTGCAGCAAGGAGGTCTTCAATCTGAAGCCGACATCCCGGGCAACCCGTTGCCACAACTTCCGCACCGCTTTTTTCAATGGCTCGTGCCTTATGTTCACCAATCTTTGTGGAGAGGTCATAATGTATTAAATTAAATACGCCACCACCGCCGCAGCATCGTTCAGGGGTTTCCATCTCCTGAAACGTGGAAGAACGTCTCAAAATATCTCTGGGTTGTTTTGAGATGTTTTGACCCCAGTAGAGATGACACGGATCATGGTAGGTAATCTTTGTATTTAATGTCTTTGTTTCGTATGCAAAATATTTTTCAATAAACTCGGATATGTCGTATAACTTGTCCGTGAATTTTAAGGCACGATTCCCCAGGATATGGGGATAATCTCTTTTCAATGTCCTCCCGCAGGTGGCACATGCAGTGATAATAAAATCGACGTTGGCCTTCTTAAATACCTCCACGTTTACTTCTGCCAGTCTTCGTGCTGTTTTGACGTCCCCCAACGATCTTGCAGGAATGCCACAGCACAATTGTGCTGGGGGGACAACAACCTCTACCTCAAAATGGTTTAATACCTCAATTACTGCATCAGCAATATCGGTATAGACGTAATTGATAAGACAGCCTACATAAAACCCCACTTTCATTTTAGGAGATTTTATCTTTTTCGCATTTCGATATTTTTTAAGTACAGTCTCTTTCGCCAAAGGAGGAATCCACCTGCCACCCATAAACATGAAGGGCAGATGCCGCATGGTACCGTGTCGCTTTAGTGGAACAAGATTTTGAAAGGTACTGGCAGTTTTCAAAAGCAGATTAAAGAGCCATCTTCGGGTCAGGAACAGTCTGAATACAATCCGTGGTATAAGCCATATTCCGAGGTGATTTGCCAGATCGTCAAGCATGGTTTGGATGATGAAGTCATAATCAACACCCGATGGGCAGATACTGGAGCATCGGAGGCATTTCTTGCAGGAAAGGAGATAATCCCTCAAGAGTTCCGTGTAAAAAATTTCACCATTTTGTAATGCATCGGCCAGACTGATACGTCCGCGTGCTACCATGGATTCGTTACCCGTCTCGATAAAAACGGGGCAGACAGAGCGACATTTACCACATTTGGCGCACTTGTTAATTTCTATTTCCCACTCCTTAGTAATCATGTATTTTCCCCACGACGATAGTTTTCTTGTGAAAAGTTTTTGGTTTGTTACTAAGGATAATTGTAGCAAAGAGAAAATAAAAAAGGGAGGCTTTTTAGGCCTCCCTTTTTTATTTTAAAAGTATTTCGATTGATGAAGTCTCTTTCATCAATCGTCATCGTCATCATCATCATTCTTTCCCCGGTCCTTTATTTTTACTGTATCACTCCCCTCGAATCTTGTACCGTCTTCTAATTCACCGGTAACGGTGAGTTCCTGCTTTTCTTTTTCATCTCTTTTCTGAACTCTGTAAAAGTTTGTTTCGGAATCTAGATCCAAGTCTTGTCTGTTAAATGTTGCGATAAACCGTTTTTTGTCTACTTTTCCCTTAATGGCTTCTGCCCCTTCGCATTCAACGGTATCTGTTACTATATCGTTAACATCAAAGGGAGAAGGAAGTTTAATAAATGCCTTAAACTTGCCTTTACTCTTAAGGTTGATGGTTCTTGGTTTTATCTTAACCTCTGCAGGTATAACTGCGGGTGTGGCCGTAGGAGACGCTACTGGAGTAGGCGACGGAGTGGTAACTGGTGTAGGTGTTGGCGTTGAAGTGGGCGTTGGAGTTTCAACACTATATCCTTCTGTAACAATTATCAACGATAGAATTGTTACAGAAGAAAACCATCCTATTAAAGTAAAATATTTTTTTATCATTTTTCTTCCTCCTGTGTTAGGAAAATCTTTTTCACTTAAACAACAAGTAAAAACTTAAGAAAAAAATATTATTCAATAAGACAACATTAGTGCTTGTTTTAAATAATCGGCACATTCCTGAATAAATTTAATTATTTTATATATGTATAAATTTGTCAAGCATATTATTGCCCTTTTGTTGATAAATAACACAGATTTTGTTTTTTACAACTGAGTCGTTTCGCAATATAACACTAATTTATTATGATTTAATAAATTAAGTGCTATTATTTAACGCATAACTTCAAGGGTCTTTTGTTCACTGTAGAATCTATAATCACTGCTCATGGTAGGTTCAGAAATTGGCGCTTGCTTTTCATGGAATGTGGTGTATGTCCCAAATTAAGATTCTTCCCATAACTGTCATTAACAAAATTGCAGCAGGCGAGGTGATTGATCGTTCGGTGGCTGTCGTAAAAGAGGTAATTGAAAATGTAATTGATGCCAGCGCATCAAGGATTGATACTCATCTGGAGGATGGGGGGAAGAAAATCGATACGAATATCGAATGATGGTATTGGGATGGATGCCGAAGACCCTTGCCCTTGCATTTCAAAGCCATGCTACCAGTATTTTCCCCGCCACAATAGTTTTTCGTATGAAAAGATTTTTGGTTTGTTACTAAGAATAATTGTAGCAAAGAGAAAATAAAAAAGGGAGGCTTTTTAGGCCTCCCTTTTTTATTTTAAAAGTATTTCGTTTAACGATGCCTCTTTTTCCCATGATCATCAATCATCATTATCATCATTCGTTCCCCGGTCCTTTATTTTTACTGTATCACTCCCCTCGAATCTTGTACCGTCTTCTAATTCACCGGTAACGGTGAGTTCCTGCTTTTCTTTTTCATCTCTTTTCTGAACTCCGTAAAAGTTTGTTTCGGAATCTAGATCCAAGTCTTGTCTGTTAAATGTTGCGATAAACCGTTTTTCATCCACCTTCCCATCAATGGCTTCTGCCCCCTCGCATTCAACCGTTTTAGTTACAATATTATTTACATCGTAAGGAGAATCAGAATCAAACTTGATAAATGCCTTAAATTTGCCGTGGCTCTTGAGGTTGATGGTTTCGGGCTTTATGTCAACGTCTGCCTGTATAACTGCGGGTGTGGCCGTGGGGGATGCCACTGGAGTAGCTGAAGGCGTGGTAATGGGTGTAGGTGTTGCTGCCGTAAATTCTGAGATTATGCCGCCTGGTACCAGGATTGCCAGGATTGAACTTGTGCGTGTAAGAGATGGTGTAGGCGTTGCTACAGGCGTCGCTATTGGAGAACTGGTTGGCGTCGGTGAAGCGGTTATAATTGGAGTAGGCGTTGGAGACGTTGCTTTATTGATTACGACATTGAGAATCTCTAGTTTATCGCCTTTGTCAAGGTTATCAAGAGTAAATTCTAATTCAGCTCTTCCATCCGTAATGGTAAATGATTCTGAATACGTTTTTGGGCTGTCATTAATCTCTGTTTCGGTAACAAGTATACTATCCTGATTGATGAGTTGATCATCAGCAGATCGTAATCCTTCTATAAATAATTTTACTTTGCCGGTATCACTTATACTAATCTTTGCTTCTGCCCCAGCGGAATAGGAGCTTGAAGATGCGACGGTCAGGCTGGTTTCATATAAGTTGTTGCTATATCCTTTTGTTCCAAATATTAATGATAGAATTGTTACAAAAGAAAACCAACCTACTAATGTAAGATGTTTTTTCATCGTCTTCTTCCTCCTTAGTAAAATGACTGTTTAACTTAACAGCAGTAACTTATAAAGAACAGTATGCATTAACGATATTATCGGAATGTCCCTGAAAAAATTTAATCTTTTTTATTTTGTTGGTAGCTTATACTCTTTCATGAAGTTTTGCACCGCCTGTATGATCCTTTAATCCGGCTCTGTAGATTGTTGTTTGTTTGATGTACAATAATTTTGTGTATATAACACACGATTTGTTTTTTGCAGCTGACGTATGAAAATATATGGAATACAAATTTATTATGATTTAAATAAATTAAGTGTTATTATTTGATGTATACTTAAAGGGTTTTTGTTTATTGTAGATCTGCAAGCACCATTCCTGGCAGGTTCGGGAATGGGCGCTTGCTTTTTATGGAATGTTGGTATATGTCACAGATTAAGATTCTTCCCGTAGCCGTTATAAACAAAATTGCAGCAGGTGAGGTGATTGATCGTCCGGCGGCTGTCGTAAAAGAGGTAATTGAAAATGCAATTGATGCGGGCGCATCAAGGATTGATACCCATCTGGAGGATGGAGGAAGAAAGTTGATACAAATATCGGATGACGGTATTGGAATGGATGCAGAAGACCTTGCCCTTGCATTTCAAAGCCATGCTACCAGTAAACTTCGCAATGCAGACGAACTGTTTGCAATCCATACCCTGGGTTTTCGCGGAGAGGCATTGTCGAGCATCGGAGCCGTTTCGCATGCCAGCATTATCTCCAGGGTAAAAGGGTCTTTGCATGGTGCGGAAGTAACGATTGATGGAGGAATTTTGGGCAAAATTAAGGAATGTGGTGCGCCTGAAGGCACACAAGTTGAGGTACGCGATCTGTTTTTTAATGTCCCTGTCCGCAAGAAATTTTTAAGGACGATACCCACAGAAATGGCTTACATTTCCGAAGTACTCACGAGGTTTGCCCTCTCCTATCCGGCGATTCATTTTACCCTCATGCACAACAACAGGACGGTATTTAATCTTCCTCCTGTCCGGGATACGGCTGAACGAATTGCAATATGTTTTGGAGATGAGATGAAAAAACAACTCATTCCCGTGTTTCTTCGGGAAGAGCAATTTGTCCTTTCGGGATTCATTGTGCCACCCTTTTTTGACAAAGCCAATGCGAGGATGCAGTTCATATTTTTGAACGGCCGCTATATCAAAGATGGCGCAATCTTCCGTGCCATTAGCGAATCCTATCGCGGGAAATTAATGCATAAGAGATATCCGATTTTGTTTCTGTTTTTACAGGTAGAGCCGACTGAAGTAGATGTGAATGTCCATCCAACAAAGACCGAGGTGCGCTTCCGGAATACCAACGCAATCTATAATTATGTCCTCTCTGCGTTAAAAGAGGGACTGAGCAAATCAACAGCGAAGACGATTGCGGTGTCGTCTCCGCTTCCGGGATTGGAAAAGGAATCAGTAGCGGCGGAAGAGGCTGACCTTGTAAAAAAATCTCTCTGGGAACAGTTTTCCTTTAGAAAAACGGACCCAAACCTCACTGGTCTTGACTTCCAAAAGAGGATGGAAATCCCCCTTAATTCCCCCTGTAAAAAGGAAAAGTTGATGAAGGAGGAGGGCAGGGAAGTGGATGGAGAAGGATTTCCGAATGAAGGAAAATCAGGGGGTTGCAATACTGTTCAAGCAGGTGATGAAGCAGAGAGAAAAGAAAAAGCATTTCCTTCTGAGGGTACTGGAAAAAAGAAAACCTGCTTTCAAATACATGATGCTTTCATTGTTGAGGAGACAGATGGCGGGTTAAATATTATCGATCAACACGCATTGCATGAAATAATTTTATACCATGAAATAGAAAGGGGCATGCGCACTTCCCAATCACCAAGTCAGCGTTTGTTGATCCCGGAACTGGTAGAATTAAGTCCAAAGGATTTTTTCAACATTATCAGCTTAAAAGAAAATCTGAGGGGGCTGGGGGTTGAGGTTGAGGAGTTTGGGCTGCGTACAATTGCAATTCGCTCCTTCCCGCAAGTTCTGAGGCGATTACATGGCAAGGAATTTATAGAAAGCTTGCTGGCCGGGTTGAGCGATGAAGATTATCTGAAGGGGAAAGATATCATTTTGGATAAATTGATCAGCATTATGGCGTGCAAGGGCGCCGTTAAGGCAGGCCAGAGATTAGAACCGCAAGAAATAGAGGAGCTTCTGAAAATGAAAAAGAGGATAAATGCATATACAAATAACTGTCCCCATGGCAGGCCCACAACTCTGTATTTTTCACTGGATGAGTTGCAAAAACAATTTAAGAGAAAATAGGTAGTTCGATAAATTTGAATTATCCTATGTTTTTTTATGATGAGTGTTTAGGCCTATGTAAACAATGAGAAATCCCTTGACTTTTATTTTTACGAGTGATAAGATTTTTTGCATGTATTTAGTTACGGGTTTCTGTAACTAGGGCAAAAACAAGGCATTTTTGGTGCTTCAATGGTGTTTGAACTTGTCGTTGAAACTGATTTTTCCGCAGCGCATAACTTGCGAGAATATAAAGGGCAATGCGAAAGGCTTCACGGTCACAATTGGAAGGTACAGGTCATCTTAAAGGCTGAAAAGCTGGATAAATTGGGTATGGTAATGGACTTTAGAGATGCGAAAAAGGTTATTGGGGAAATTATCAATAGATTTGATCATGTTTATTTGAACGAACTCCCGGATTTTGAGGTTTTAAACCCTACTACCGAGAATCTGTCCAAAATACTTTATGATGGATTAAAGAATGTCTTACCGATAGGGGTAAAGGTATCAAAGGTCACAACCTGGGAGTCCGACCGTTGCGGGGCCGCATATTCCGAATAAGGGCTCTTTTACAACTTGAGTGTAGATAGTATGACGGTAATATTACAAGTAGCCCTGGACTTCGTGGATCTTCACAGGGCCGTAAAGGTTGCTGAAGCGGCAATTGAAGGCGGCGCGGATTGGCTGGAGATAGGTACTCCGCTTATTAAAAGCGAAGGGATGAATGCGGTACGCCACTTGAGAAAATTGTTCCCCGGCAGAACGTTGATTGCGGATATGAAGACTATGGACGCGGGTCGTGCAGAAATGGAAATAGCCGCCAAAGCCGGCGCTGACATCGCTGTTGTGATGGGAAATGCCCCGGCCTCAACTATCAGGGAGTGTATACAGGCAGGGAAAAATTATGGTATAAAAATCTGTGTAGACTGCATTAACGATACTGACATTGAGGGTCGTGTTGCCGATATAGAAAAATGGGGTGCTGATTATATTGCCGTTCACACTGCCATAGATGATCAAATGCATGGTAAGACGCCGTTTGACACGTTGCGACATGTTTGCAGTAAAATAAAGATACCGGTTGCCGTAGCAGGTGGTATAAATTCTGAAAATGTAGTAGATGCTGTAAGCGCTGGGGCGAGCGTTGTCATAGTTGGCGGATATATTAGTAAATCAAAAGATGTAAAAATTGCGACAGAGACTATTAAAAATGCAATCAGAGAAAACCGAAGGATTTCTACTACGCTATTCAAAAGGGTGACGGGTAAAGGTATCCGTGAATCGTTAAAGCAACTTTCTACGGCAAATATATCGGATGGCAGTCACCGTGCTGAAGGTATTACTGGATTATATCCGATATATTCAAGTATTAAATTAATAGGGAATGCTGTTACCGTTCGGACGTATCCGGGTGATTGGGCAAAGCCTGTTGAAGCTATAGATATTGCAAAAGAAGGGGACGTGATTGTAATAAATGCAGGGGGTGTTGGGCCTGCCGTGTGGGGGGAATTGGCAACCCATAGCGCATTGCAGAAAAAAATAAGTGGGGTCGTTATCAATGGCGCAATGCGTGATCTTGCGGAGGTTAGAAAATTAAATTTCCCCATCTTTACAAAAATCGTAATGCCAACTGCCGGGGAGCCAAAAGGATTTGGGGAGATTAATATACCAATCAATATCTCGGGAATCCACATCAATCCGGGAGATTGGATTATAGGGGATGACGATGGGTTGATGGTAATCCCCACTTCAGTGGCCGATGCCTGGGTCAATTACGGGATGGATTGTTTGGAAAAAGAAAATAGGATACGGGAAGAGATATTGTCTGAAAAAAGTTCTTTAGGAAAAGTTATAGATGTGTTAAAATGGGAAAAGCGATAAACAGAGTTGGATCTGAGATTTGTTTGAGGCAACTGAATAAATGAAATGTGAATCTTGTAATAAAAAGCATGCGACAGTCCATTTAACAGAGATTGTCGGCGCGGTGAAAAAAGAACGGCATCTCTGCGAAGAATGTGCACAGAGTATCAATACACAGCTCACAAAAATACCCTCACCTACTGAGATATTAACAAGCCTCATCAATCAGGTAGCGCCAGAAATTAGTGAGATGTCTAAGATTGTTTGTCCTGTATGTGGATTAACTTATCTGGAATTTCGCTCCCACGGTCGGCTAGGTTGTCCGATGGATTATACGATTTTTAGAAAAGGATTAATTCCATTATTAGAAAAGATGCATGGCAGTGTCCAGCATGTGGGAAAGGTGCCTTCGAGGGCTGGGAAAGAATTAATTAAGAAAAATGAACTCATGCAATTGCGAAATGAGCTGAACAAGGCAGTCGAAAAAGAGGATTACGAAAAGGCAGCAGAGTTAAGGGATAGGATTTATGAACTTTCAGGCGACACCAGTGAAGATCAGTGATCTGGCTGATAATACAGGGGAATGGCTGAGAGGTACAGGACCTGAGTCGGACATTGTTATCAGCAGCAGGATTCGTTTGGCTAGGAATGTGGCGAGATTCCCTTTTCTTTCAAGGGCTAATGTAAAGCAAAAAAAGGAACTGGAAGAGATTGTCAGAGATAAAATCAGAGAAGCAGAGATTACTTCGGATCTTCGTTACATAAACCTTGCAGAAATCAATCCCGTAGACAGACTTTTTCTTGTAGAACGACATCTCATCAGCCGAGAACATGCAGGGGGAGAAGGTGAAAGAGGTGTGGCCTTTGGGAAGTCCGAGACCATCAGCCTGATGGTCAATGAAGAAGATCATTTAAGGATTCAGGTAATTCGTTCCGGGTTTGAACTAAAAGAGGCATGGAAAACAATTAACGAGGTCGATAATAAGTTAGAGAAAAAGTTAAATTATGCATATTCTTCACGTTTTGGTTATTTGACTGCCTGTCCTACCAATGTTGGTACGGGAATGAGGGCATCAGTTATGTTGCATCTGCCAGCATTGGGGATGACGCACCATATTGAAAAGGTTTTTAATGCGGTAATGAAGCTGGGTTTGGTGGTAAGGGGATTATATGGTGAAGGGACGCAGGTCTCCGGAGACCTGTATCAGATATCAAATCAATTCACCCTCGGAAAGTCTGAGTCAGAAATTATTGAAATTATAGAAAGTGTAATTCCCAGAATTACCAGTTATGAGCGGATGGCACGGAAGGCATTGATTTCTGAGAGCCGTGAACAATTAGAAGATCGTGTGTGGCGTTCTTATGGTATGCTGAAGGTGGCGCGGATGATTACTTCTGAGGAGATTATGCATCTACTATCTCAGGTCCGTATGGGGGTTAATTTAGGAATAATTAATGATATTGAAATGAAAACTTTAAATGAGCTTTTCATTTTCACATTACCGGGGCACTTACAAAAGTTAGAAGGGCGAGAACTTACTTCTCTTCAAAGGAATATTATTCGAGCAACGTATGTAAGAAAACGCCTGGGAAAAGCAGAAAGTTTGAAAGGATAGGTGTATTATGTTTGATCGATTTACTGACCGTGCTCGAAAGGTTATGGCGCTTGCACGAGAAGAGGCCAGGCGATTTAATCACGAATATATTGGTACAGAGCATATCTTGTTAGGGCTTGTGAAAGAAGGTAGCGGGGTTGCTGCCAATGTTTTACAAAACCTGGATATTGAACTAAAAAAGATACGTCTGGAGATAGAAAAAATTGTCCAAAGTGGGTCGGATCTTGTTTCTGTGGGGCAGTTACCTTTCACCCCGCGCGTAAAGAAGGTGCTGGAATATGCGATGGAGGAAGCGCGGGCGTTAGGGCATAATTATATAGGAACAGAGCATTTGTTATTGGGTTTGCTCAGGGAACAGGAAGGTGTTGCTGCGCAAGTATTGTTAAATCTGGGAGTAAAACTCGAAGATGTTCGGGAGGAAGTTATTGGGCTTTTGGGTTCGGAAGCGGTGCAGGGCGGTGTGAATCAGGAAAAAGAGGAAAAGAAGGGGAAATCAAAAACTCCGGCATTGGATTCTTTTGGCCGCGACCTTACACAGCAGGCCCGCGAACATGAAC
This sequence comes from Candidatus Brocadia sp., assembly GCA_021646415.1. Taxonomy (NCBI): domain Bacteria; kingdom Pseudomonadati; phylum Planctomycetota; class Candidatus Brocadiia; order Candidatus Brocadiales; family Candidatus Brocadiaceae; genus Candidatus Brocadia; species Candidatus Brocadia sp. Next base: position 19,443 of record SOEU01000008.1, on the reverse strand, counting down.
TCGACCCGGTTATCGGACGACAAGATGTGATTGAGCGTGTAATTCAAGTCTTGTGCCGTAGAACCAAGAATAACCCCGTGTTGTTAGGCGAGGCAGGGGTTGGGAAGACGGCTATTGTTGAAGGTCTTGCGCAGGCTGTGGTGCAGGGGAATATCCCTGAACTATTACGGGATCGCCGGATTGTGGCCTTGGATCTTGCAATGATGGTGGCCGGCACGAAATACAGAGGTCAGTTTGAAGAGCGTATAAAGGCCGTAATGTCCGAAGTAAAAAGGGCGAAGAATATTATTCTGTTTATTGATGAGTTACATACCCTGGTGGGGGCAGGCGGTGCAGAGGGTGCTATCGATGCTTCCAATGTATTAAAACCTGCATTGTCGCGGGGGGAAATCCAGTGCGTTGGCGCTACTACCCTGGATGAATATAGAAAATATATTGAAAAAGACGGTGCCTTAGAAAGAAGGTTTCAGACGATTATTGTCGAGCCTCCCTCAAAACCGGAAACGATTGAAATATTAAAAGGACTTCGTGACCGTTATGAAGCGCATCACAAAGTTCAAATTACGGACGATGCTTTAGAAGCCGCAACCGAACTATCCATTCGTTACATTACGGGAAGATATCTCCCTGATAAAGCAATTGATGTGCTTGATGAAGCATGTGCAAGGGTACGGCTTAAGGCAACCACCCAGCCACCAGATTTAAGACATATAGAGGAAGAGATCAATAAGCTGGAAAAAGATAAAGACGAGTCTGTGGCAATACAGGATTTTGAAAGGGCGGCCCGGTTAAGAGACAAGGCTGATAAGCTGAAAAAGAAAAAGGAAACCATTGAGAAAGAATGGCGGGAGACCCGCGCTGAGGTTGAAGGTGTCGTGAATAGCGAAATAGTTGCCGAAGTCGTTTCCAAAATGACAGGAATTCCCATGACACGTATCGAATCTGCCGAGGCCAAAAGATTGCTGCGCATGGAAGAAGAACTTCACAAGATGGTGATTAGCCAGGAAGAGGCTACAAAAGCGGTTGCTAAAGCGATACGCCGTTCCCGTGCAGGGTTGAAGAATCCAAATCGTCCTGTGGCTTCTTTTATATTTGTAGGGCCATCCGGCGTTGGGAAGACGCACCTTGCCAGGTCACTGGCGAAATTCCTGTTTGGTGAAGAGGAAGCCCTTGTTCAGATTGACATGTCTGAGTATATGGAAAAACATAACATTTCCAGATTGATTGGCGCTCCTCCCGGTTATGTAGGCTATGAAGAGGGCGGGCAGCTTACAGAAAAAATCCGACGTCGCCCGTATGCCGTTGTACTGCTTGACGAAATTGAAAAGGCTCATCCGGATGTATTTAACATGTTACTGCAAATTATGGAGGATGGGAAATTAACGGATAGCTTCGGACGTCACGTGGATTTTCGTAATGTGGTTATTATTATGACTTCAAACATTGGAGCAGATGTTATCAAGAACCAGGCATCTTTAGGTTTCAAAAAAGTAACGGATGCACATACTTACGAAATGATGAAAGAGCAATTAAAGAAAGAAGTCGAAAAACACTTCCGTCCGGAGTTTTTAAACAGGGTGGATAATATAATTGTCTTCAAGCCATTGGATAAGGAAGATTTGAAAAAGATCATTGAAATAGAATTAATCGGTGTTAAAAAGAGGCTGTATAACTTCAACATCAGCATTACGCTGACCGACGAGGTTTTAGACTTTTTGATAGAAAAAGGGTACAATCAAAATTTTGGGGCACGTCCACTTCGAAGGGCGATAGAAAGTTATTTAGAGGATCCCCTTTCAGAAGAAATCTTACAGGGCAGATTCGAGGGGAAGAAACTTGTGAAGGCGAGGGTACAGGATGGTAAACTGGTCTTTGACGAAGTAATTGAAACCCCGGAACCTGCACTGGCAAATGCCGAAAGTAGCCTATAGGATGAAATGTGACAAAAAGACGAACAAAAGGGGAGAGTAAAACTCTTCCCTTTTTTTATTTTCATGAAATCCGTTGTAGTATACAGATTAGCTAGTGTAGGTATGACAAAAACAAGCGTGGTGTATGTTTGCCAACATTGCGGCTGGAAAAGTCTGAAATGGGTAGGACGCTGTGGAGGTTGCGGGGAATGGGATTCGACGATAGAAGAGCTGATCACGCCCGCTGGTTCGGGTCATAAATCATTTACCATCAGTCGTGAATTGCCACAACCAATAACACAGGTAAAACTGCTGGAATGTCCTAGTATTGAAACAGGGATGGAAGAATTTGACAGGATTCTTGGCGGTGGATTGATTGCTGGTTCGGCTGTATTGATCGGAGGGACACCGGGAATAGGTAAATCCACGCTCCTTTTACAGGTATGTCAGTATATTAGCAAAAAAGGGTATACCACCCTTTATGTGACGGGGGAAGAATCGGTTGCTCAGACAAAACTTCGCGCAGAGAGGTTGTCCATTTTGTCGGATAGTTTATTTGTCGTTGCGGAAACAAATCTGGATTTCATACTGGAAAACATCCACAATATCCGTCCAACCCTTGTTGTAATCGATTCGATTCAAATGATTTACAAGCCACAAATAGAATCCGCACCCGGTACGGTTGCTCAAGTACGTCAATGTGCCAATGATCTCATTTCCGTGGCTAAATCTACGGGTTCTGCCATTTTCCTGGTAGGGCATGTCACCAAACAGGGCATTATTGCCGGTCCTAAAGTATTGGAACATATGGCGGATACGGTTTTGTATTTTGAGGGAGAAAAATTTCAGTGTTATCGCATCTTGCGAGTGGTAAAAAACAGGTTCGGTTCTACCGATGAGATTGGAATATTTGAGATGAGAAAGAATGGATTGAGACCGGTGGATAATCCATCTGAGATATTTATTTCACAAGGTCGAAGGATCACAGCCGGTTCCGCTATTATTTCCTGCATGGAAGGGACTCGTGCCTTACTAGTCGAGATACAGGCGCTTGTAACCAGGGCGAACTTTGGTATGCCTGAACGAAAAGTCAGCGGAGTAGACTATAATCGGGTTTCAATGATCCTTGCCATTCTTGAAAAACGGATAGGACTAAAGCTCGGGGGACAGGACGTCTTTGTGAATATCGTGGGAGGAGTTCAGGTGGATGAGCCCGCAGCTGATCTTGGTATCGCCATGACAATTGCGTCGAGCTTTAAAGAAAAAGTAATTCCTTCCGATATCGTATTTGTTGGAGAGGTAGGGTTGGGAGGAGAGGTGCGGAGTGTAAACCAAATTGAGATCCGATTAAAAGAGGCACAGAGATTGGGTTTTAAAAGGGCAGTTGTTCCTAAGGATAATACAAAGGGGATTGCTAAGGACCCGGGAATAGAACTGAGCGAAGTATGCTATCTTTCTGAGGCTGTAGAAATCATAGGATGAATTTCGTGAGAAATCAAAGATTGAAGCACACACTTTTGTTTCTGGGCATTGTCTGCATGATATTCTTTTGTAGATTTTTTGATGCCTGTGCAGATACTTATACAGACGATAGGATTGTGGTAAAACACGAGGAATTACCCGTTAAAAAGAATGGCCGTCGTATTCAATTTAATCATCCCTATGAACTGGCTGGGAATGTTATTACCAATGCATTGTCTTATATCTATTTTGAAGAGAAGGGCCTGTTGAAAAAGAAAGGAACCTTGAGGGTCTTTCAGGACGATGAAATAAGGAAATTAGTTCCCCTGATTATACAGGCGCTTTCCGTTGCAACGCCGACGCAGGTTGTTACTGTTTCGTCCTATTCTGAGCGCATGCTTTTGACCGACCAGCAGAATTATTGTGCCGTATTCATTTCAGAGCGTAATCTTAACATTGCCTTCAGCCGCATTCATATGTTTCAGTCATATAATGATGCTATGTCAGAGAAAAAAAGATATACAACGGCAAAAGAGAATCCTTCGCGGATAAGTCACAGCCGCTTTTGGAAGTTGATTCCGTCAGCAGGACAAAGGTTAGAACCAAGTCATGAAAACTGGCTTGTTATAGACTTGTCCAACGAAATGTACCAACAACCGGTAGCGCAAAGGATAGGGACGGTTGATGAAAAGATCAAAGTTGGTACCTCTGAACTGGATGCCCGCCTAAGGAAATTGGAAGAAAAGATGGGGACTGCCGGAGAAACGAGTGAGCTTGAATCAACCACGCCTGCAAGAGCAATCCGCACTGAAAGCAAAATAAAAAGCAAGCTAATCGTTCTGCGTGAGATGGTCAACGATGGGATTATTTCTGAAGAGGATTATGATTACAAAAAGGCAAAAATGCTCAGGGAAGCCATGGGCGATATGAGTATAAAGGAACAGTTGCAAGAGATAAAAGACCTGAAATCTGAAGGGCTGATTTCAGAAGATGATTATAACGAAAAGAAGAAGGAATTATTGGACCAATTTTAATTGCCAAGACAAGATTGACTCTCACCTGTTTTTTTACGGAAAGTCAGAGTTCGACAAAATATTCATTTTGTCTTAAGGACCGTAAAAATAAATACATCTAAATTTCTAAGCCGCACATCTTCATTAATTGTACGCAATAGCAACTGAGAGAAGCTCCACCGCAACCAAATTAACCCTCTCTTTCTCTCCCTGTGAAACGGGTTGAAAATAGGGCGGACTTAAGTTCGCCTTACAGCAGAATGCAAATACTTGCTAAAAAATAAGTTTTTTTCAAAATATACCAAATTGCCATCCTTTTATATCGTACTTTGTTAAAAATTACGCCAAGTTTATTTTGCAAAGTTTACTTAAATTCAAATTGTAATGGGAAGATAAGCCCCTCCTGAAATTAACATGATAACCAAACTATTTCGCGAAGGCCTGTTCGAAAAATGGGCGAGAGCCAGCATAAAGATAATTTTCTTCAACCTTGTACTTATTTTGGTTATAACCCTCTATCCTTACAATTTCTCCTTTAAAGAAAAGGACACCGGCTTAATTCATTATTTCCTCATTATTTTGGAACTGCGAAATCTAGGCTTTTTTGATGTTATCTGCAACATTTTGTTGTTTTTCCCTTTAGGCTTTGGTCTTGCTGGTTACTTACACCAGAGGCTATGTCTGGATGCGGTTGCGTCTCTTGCGATAACCATTTTGATTAGCTTCGGATTATCATACTTCATTGAATTTCTGCAAGGTTTCCTGCAATCTAGGTTTTCCTCTTTAGCCGATGTTTTTTCAAACAGTATAGGTGCATTATTCGGGTTTTTTTGCTTTTATCTATTGAAGAGTAAAGGTAAGGTCACGCGCTTTACATTGGACTTTGTGGAAATAAATTTACTACACGCATTTTTAGGTTACTCAGCTTTAGCAATTCTCATTTCTGTCTTCTTGTCACTGTCCACGAGTCTTGTCAATTGGGATAAGACATTCCATCTTATTTTTGGTAACGAGAGGACTGGGAACCGACCATGGCGTGGTTACATTTCTGAAATATATATTGCCGATCAAGCGATTCCAGAGACAGAGGCGGCATACGCCTTTTCCGGAAAAGGTTTATTTGATCCAATCAGAGATTCTCTTGTAGCCTTGTATCAATTGACAGATAGAGGATGCTATCGCGATAAAATGGGGCATCTCCCTGATTTAGTCTGGTGTGGGGAACCGCTGGATGTTCAACATAGCGGAGAGGTATTCCTTGGGGCTGATCATTGGTTGACAACAGCAGCCCCAGCGGAATATTTGACAGAAAGGATAATGAAGCATTCTCAATTTACTTTAATCGTAACGGTGACCACAGCCGACACGACGCAGAGTGGCCCTGCTCGAATCGTTTCGCTTTCAGCGGATCCCTCATGTCGCAATTTTACCTTGGCACAACAGGGCAGTGACTTAGTCTTTCGACTCCGTACGCCTCTTACCGGAAGAAATGGAACCAACCCTGAATCAATAGTCCACAATGTCTTTTCGACCACAAAGCCTCACAAGTTGGTTATCACTTACGATGGGTCGATTCTTACGATATATGTGGATGATGTGCATAATTCTCACATTTTTGAATTTAATCCTGTATCAAATCTTATAAGTTATTTATTCCCTTCACACGAGTTTGGCATGAAGTCCGTTAAGATTTTTTACTACGCACTTATGTTTATCCCTTTTGGTATTTTACTGGCTTTCACAATTAAAATAAAAAGACATTTTGTTATACAGGTACTAATATTATGCAGTGGTATTCTATTACCTCCTTTTTTATTGGAAGGCATTACTGCAGGAATTAGCGGCAGAGTTACGAGATTAGAAAATTTATTTATTAGTATGATATTTACAGCCGGTCCCATAGTTATCTTTAAACTTTTAAGATACCGCTTTGTGTTAAAACGGTCTGATTAGGTTACTATTTCTGCAGATTCATGGAAAAGGAAATATTAACAGTACTTAGTTAAATTAAGCGACCAAATTTTTCTTTGTGTGTTTCGATTTGATTTTGAAGCATTCATGGGCAAAAGAATCGTTCTTTGATAAAGTATGAGTTGAGGCGAATTCAAACAAGGAATTAATAGCAAGTTTGAGTTTATTAAAGATAGTAAGAGTAGTTTCAAGGGTTTCATTAAGACAGGTATTTTGTTTTATCCAGTAAAACAAGTGTCTATCTGATAAGGCAGACTTCGTCGTGAGCTCAGTCGAACGGGATTCCAATATGTCTGGCCTGGTGGTGGTCAAAGTAAAAGGTGTCTTTTACTTCCTTAAGTTTTTGTATCAGTAAAGACGACCAGTGAAAACGATTGTACATATTGTCAAAAGTTTATCTTTTATATCTGCCCCCCTCAGCTTTGCCCAAACAAGCCCTAAATATTCACGTAAAGCACTCTCAACTTTAAGGAATCCACCCACGTCCGGGAAAAACTGGAAGGGATTGATTGGTTTCAGAGTGGGTTCTTGTGTGATAGACGACGGCAAGGTAAGCGGAGAATGCCTGGCTGAGACTCTCAAGGGTGAGGATATCAGCGGAGCGGACTTCTGATTCGAACTGGGTTTGGCTGGTGCCGAAGAATCGTTCGACCAGACCGCCTGGGGCTGGGTCGCCTGGGGTTCTGTGGATGAGTTTCATGCCAATGGCATAACAGGCAGAGCGTAAGGCATCCGAGTGGTAGACTTTTGCATTGTCAAGGCAGAGTTCTTTGGGAGAGCCGTAAGTAGCCCATGCCCTGAGGAGGGAATCGATAAGGATATGGAGGGTTTGTTTGAGATAGTACCGGCCTTCGACTACGTAACGGCTGTAACAGTCGATAAAGAGGCAGAGGCTGGTGGGAATGGCTTCACCATCAAGGAGGACGTAGGGTCCTTCCTGGAAGTCTCCGATCCAGAGGTCGTGGGTATGGTCACGAGTCCAGCGTATGCGCACCTTTTGGTGAGAGATGCCGAGCTTAAGGCGTGTTGCCCCTGCAAGTCTGAGATGACGATAGAGGGTAGATTTGGGTATGGTTTTCCCGTAGTACTCTGCAGGAATCTGTTGAGGCAATCGTCACTGCGGAGGGGTTGTACTTTTTTGAGTTCGATGGCCTTGTCGATAATTTCCCTTGAAAGACTTCTTGGTGTGCCACGGTCAGATCGAGTCTTTCGTGCAGGAGACCGAAACCCGCCTTTGAGATACTGGTCGAGTTTTCGCCTGAGGGTAGAGATGCTGGGTCTTTTCTGCTTTCCGTTGGGAAAGAGGGCCTCCTGCTGAGAGAGGGTTTTTCAGATACTGATTGGTCTGCCTCTTTTCAATCTCACCGAAGATGACCGGATGGAGAAGTTTACACCAGAATAAAGCCCATTTTTTGTCTTTTGATTTCATCTTTCACCTCTCCCCATTTGCATGAGGACATGCTTTGTTGAATGTGGAGGTGATTGTAACTGAAGACCAGGAGTTTTTTGTTGCCAGGTCGGGGAAAAATGAAAAGCCAAAAAGGTTGCGATATGCCGACTCTGCGTGAAGCAATCGAAGGGCATGCTGGAGGAGGGTTTTTCGTTCATTGCTTTGATACTTTCTGGGATGGATGGGAGATATTTGGCGAAAGACCCGGAAGTCTCTTGACGTTTGTCTGATGAGGTCAAAGGCGTTGCGGAGGGTATTTTTGAGTGAGCCGAAGAAGCTCAGCCACCTCCAAACGGTTGGCCCTGCAAGCATGCGATCATCTATTTCCTGCCTGCCTGTGCGTGGCTGCACGCAGACAGGTGTGCGGGTGGTATATCCGATGGCAGAGGAGACGCTCCGGTAGGTTTCTGTATCATCTTCGAGATAAGCTTGACTGAAGGAGAAACAATGGTCTTTTACGTACCGCTTGTAGGGGAGTGCATACTCCGGATAGAAAGTAAACGTCATCTTGCACACGGAGCATTTCCACTGCCCCGGGAAAGACTCTATCGTATGAACAAGGGAGTCAATAATAACGTGAAACAATCGATGTCTTCGCTCATGGAGAGTAAAAACGCGATGGGTACTTTTACCGTTTGGACAGAGACAAGGTGTCTGTTTTGTCAAAATATCCTTTTCATGCGCACGGATTTTTTCTACAATAACCACGCAATACCTCCTTTACGGGGGGAAAGGGGCAGGAGGATGATGTCTACCAACAACAATCGATCCTTCTGCCCTGAGTTTTTTATGGTTCAAGAAATCTTACAAAACTCAACTATTTTGAGACTTATACGTTGTTTAAGAATCATTTATTCTGAGACATAGCATTTTTACCATGTCTATCGGGCATATCCGATTGTGCCATCGCCGTATTATGCCGCTGCCGGGTAGGGTTTCACTGTTTAAGCATGAATATCTTATTACACAGATGCGTGACTGCATTTCATCCCTTCGACGTAGCTCACAACTATGATATTAAATACGTGTAAGTAAAGAATTGGACGCAGGGGATTAAGATTGTTAAAATATGTATAAAATGATTATTATCATATGGAGAAGAAAATGAGCATCGAAATTACGGTCGAATTAAAAGTTGAAGATATTGCAAATTCAATTAAATGAAGATTAGACACAAACTCGTAATACTATTGGCCGTGTTGCTGGTTACTTTGAACGGCGTAATTGCCTTTTCAATTTATAAACGAACACGCCACGAATTTATCAAAGAGGTCCGGGAAAAGGCCAAGTTAATTGCCATGGAATTAGAAACCACCCGAAATTATCTTGCCTCTGCCCTGCAAACATCCAAAATAGAAATCAACGAACAGACAAAACTTTTTATTCCTGCCGTTTCTGGCCATGGCATCGGGATGAAATATGCCGAAAAGACAGGCTACATTATAAAGCAAACCAGCATGAGGTATCGGAATTTATTCAATAAACCTGATCCCTTTGAGGAAAGGGTACTCAGGAAAATGGAAGAAGATCATAACCTTACTGAGTATTGGAATGATGATGTTATAGATGGGAAAAGGGTGGAACGTTATCTGTATGCCTTATACGTAAAAGAGGATTGTCTCCTTTGCCACGGACCAGAAGAAAAAGCCCCGGAATTTATTCGAAAAAATTACGCTGCAGGTTACGATTATAAAGTAGGAGAATTGCGAGGGGCAATAAGTGTCATTATTCCAAAAGAAATCGCTGAACAACGGTTTGCAGCGAACGTTGTTTTCTTCATTACTGCCAGTTCTGTTAGTATCTTGCTGCTCGTGGCTATTATCTTTCTGACAACAGGAAAATTTATGAAGCCGATAGAAAGGTTAACGGCTGCTGTGGCTACCATCACGAAAACAGGTGACCTTACAACAAAAGTAGATATATCGTCTAAGGATGAGGTGGGACAACTGGGTAGGGCATTTAATGATATGTCTACCAAATTGCAATCTACATATGTTACGCTGGAGCAACGAATTGCCGAAAAGACCGCTCATTTGCAACAGGCCGTTTTGGCCTTAGAACGAGCGAATAAAATGAAATCGGAGTTTCTGGCCAACATGTCACACGAACTGCGTACACCACTCAACGCAATAATTGGCTTTGCAGAGGTACTCAGGGATAAGATTGCCGGCGACTTAAATGAAGAACAGATGGACTTTGTTAATGATATCCACAGTAGTGGCCGCCACCTCCTCCAAATGATCAACGACATATTAGACTTATCTAAGATCGAAGCAGGCAAAATGGAGTTACAGTACGAAGTCTTTCATGTGCCAGAGGCCATTGCGGATGTGTATACCATACTAAAAGGACTCGCCAGTAAAAAACATCTGGAATTAAAGACAGAAATATTGACGGATGTAAAAAACATCGAAGCGGACCGGGTCAAATTCAAACAAATCTTGTATAACCTGCTCTCGAATGCCATAAAATTTACTTCGGAGAATGGTAAAATTACCTTAGAGGCTGGCCTTGTGGATGATATGCTGCAGGTATCAGTATCTGACACGGGAATTGGAATGAAATCAGAAGATCAGGAGAAGGTGTTTAAAGAGTTCTGGCAGGCAGATAGCTCGTTTGCCCGAAAGTATGAAGGAACGGGATTAGGGCTTGCCCTGACAAAAAGGATTGTCGAAATGCATGGGGGGAAAATCTGGTTTGAAAGCGAATACGGAAAAGGGAGTATATTTTATTTTGCATTACCTGTAAATGCCCCGGTCAGAACAATACCCCCTAAAGAGAGCGAGGCCAAGCCTCGCCATGTAATACCCACCGGGGAAAAGGAGGCAAAAACCGTTTTGGTTGTTGAAGATGACCGTATGGCTGCTGACCTTCTTACCCTGTACTTAACAAATGCCGGCTATAATGTTATCGTAGCTGTTGACGGAGAAGATGCTATTAAGAAGTCAAAGGAATTCCACCCTTTTTTGATTACCCTGGACATTATGTTGCCAAAAAAAGATGGATGGGACGTCCTTTCTGAGCTGAAAAATTCTCAAGACGTCGCTGATATACCGGTAGTTATCGTGTCGATTGTAGATAATAAAGAACTCGGTTTCAGCCTGGGCGCAGTAGAATATTTAATTAAACCCATCGATAGGGAAAAACTCATTACTACAGTGAATGCCTGCATTCCTATTGAAAGGATTGAGGGTAAACCTATGAAAATATTGGTCGTGGATGATGATGAAAAGGCCGTTAAGTATATGAGCACTATACTTGAAAATGCAGGCTTTGAGGCACTGAAGGCATACAGCGGTAAAGCAGGAATCAATCTCGCTGTTAACAGTAATCCGGATCTCATAATACTCGACCTTATGATGCCGGAGGTAAGCGGTTTTGATGTAATTGAAAGGCTCAGGGTTCATCCAGCAGCAAAGGGGATTCCCATCATTATTTGTTCTGCAAAAGATATTACCCCTGAGGAGAAAAAAGTATTAAACGGCAATATTTTAGCTATCGTTCAAAAGAGTAGCCACACGAAGGAAGATCTTCTTGCGGCTATTAAGAAGATAGAACAGTTCCGTGGTAAAAAAGAAACCACAGAGGCAGAGAGTTCATAATAAGTTCTAAACCCGAAATTAGTATTTTTTTTCTGTGCATACCAGTGTCTCTGTGGTTAAATATTGAATAATCCGTCATTCGATAAGGGAAATTATATGTCTGGCAAAAATGTAATGGTTGTAGAAGACAATGAAAAAAACCGAAAACTCATGCGTGTAGTACTTAAGGCAAAGGGATACAATGTGATCGAGGCAATCACCGGTGAAGAAGCATTAGCCATTTTAAAGAATCAAAAACCGGATATTATTCTTATGGATATCCAACTTCCTGGAATAGACGGCCTTACCCTGGTGAAACAAATCAAGGCAGACGCAATTACAAAAGACATCCCCATTATCGCCGTAACCGCTTATGCCATGAAAGGAGACGAACAAAAAATCTTAGATACGGGCTGTAATGCTTATGTTAGTAAACCTATCAACACACAGGAGCTGCCGCTCATCATAGAAAAATATATTAAAAAATAGGATATGGACAAGGCAAAAATATTAGTGGCTGATGATATCAAACAAAATGTAAAACTGCTCAGAGTGATTCTGACAGCGTCCGAGTATGATGTAATTGAGGCATATGACGGTGAAGAAGCATTAGAAAAAGCAAAAACGGAAAATCCCGACTTAATATTACTGGATATTATGATGCCGAGGTTAACTGGATACGAGGTGTGCCGGAAGTTGCGTGCTGATGGGACAACAAAAAACATACCTATCGTAATGATTACCGCCTTGCATGAAATGGACGATCGTATCAAGGGAATTGAAGCAGGCGCCGATGACTTCATCAGTAAACCCTTTAATAAAACAGAACTCCTTGCCAGGGTAAAATCGCTGCTCCGCATGAGACAGCCAACCAAAAAAAAGGATGAAACGCCGGTATTGGACACGATCTTATCTGGTCTGGCGGAAGGTGTAGTTGTTACCGATGGACAATGGAAAATAAAGAACATGAATCAGACAGCACAAGAACTTTTACATATCCAGGCCGACACCGAAGATATGGATCTCCTGGCTCATCTATCACGTATGAAATTGTCCATATCCATGGATACCCTCAGGAATATTCAAGAAAAAACCACAGATTTTCAGATATTGCCTTCAAATACTCAACACCCCCTTCCTGCAAATGCCAGGATGACAAAGATATTCGATGAGCACGGAAATATCGTCGGTATTACATTAATTGTAAAAAAGGAAAATACATGAATTCAAATAAAATTTTTATAAAATATCGCCTTTTTTAACCGATAATACTATTTACAAAAGGATGTGAAATATTACTAATTACCATAGAACTTTCTTGTTTTGTAAAGAAATGCATGGTCTTACAGTTGTGCCATTTGCCATTTTTCTAGCTTTACAAAGAATCGGACTATGACAAAGAATGACGTCTTAAAGATTGTTTTGAAATCACCTTCTTTGCCTACCTTACCAACAGTAGCGTGTAAACTTATTTCAGTCTCTTCGAAAGAAGAAACTGGCATGAGAGATATTGCAGAACTTATCTCCATGGATGCCTCACTATCAGCAAAAGTACTCAAAATAGCTAATTCGGCTTTTTATAATTTTCCTTGTAAGATAAGCACGATACAACAGGCTGTATCGAGAATTGGAATAAATGCAATTCGAAGTCTTGTTCTTTCCTTTTCTTTTTTTTCAATAACATCAGGGGAGAAAAAAGATATTTTTAACTATGAGCAATTTTGGGAACAATCCCTGTCTGGTGCTGTCGCTGCGAAACTTATTATGTCAGAGATTACCAAATTCGATTGGGAAGAAATTTTCATTGCCGGACTGTTACAAAATATCGGAATATTAATTCTGGCACTTTCGTTTCCGCAACAATATAATCAGGTCTTATCAGAGATATCCAACAGTAAAAAAGGCATCACTGAACTGGAAGAGCAATTGATCGGAGCAAACCATACATTCATTGGATACGAGGTCTCTAAAAATTGGGGGTTCCCCCCTGTATTGTTTACTCCTGTTCAATACCACCATTGTCCAAAAGACTATAAAGGGAACGATAAAAAGCTTAAGCTCGCCATTGATATTGTCTATTTGTCAGGAATGATTGTCAACATTCTCTACTCGAATAAACCCCAGATGTACCACCAAAAATTTGTGAACGAATCCAAGACAATGCTTGGCTTCACTGATAAGACCATCGGGAAGATACTAGAACACGTTGTCTCAGAAATAACAGAGGCTACCAGTTTATTTGGCTTTCATACCAAAGATCACAAATCAATTGAGGAAATCCTGCTGGAAGCCAATGCGGCCCTGAGTATTATAAATATGACATATGATCAAATGAACAGAGAACTCGTTGCCGCCAAAGTACAATTGCAAAAACTCACCAAAGAGCTTCAGGAAAAAAACAAAATCCTTGAAAGACTTGCACACCTGGATAGCTTAACAAAAGTATACAATCACGCCTATTTCCAAAACCTTCTTGAAAAGGAAATTAACCTGGCAGCCCGCAAAAACTCAAATCTCAGCATCATACTGGCAGATGTCGATTATTTCAAAAGTTTTAATGATAAATATGGACATCAAACCGGTGATTTTATTTTAACAGAATTGTGCAAATTAATGAAAAAATCACTACGGGACTATGATATAATCGCTCGTTATGGCGGCGAAGAATTCGCAATTGTTCTTGTTGAAACGACCGGGCAAGAAGCTCAGTCCGTGGCGGAAAAATTACGTGAATCAATTGCTATGCACATCTTTATCAACAATAACAAAAAATATCATGTTACGGCAAGTTTCGGTGTAGCAGAAATAAAGCCCGCTGTAGATACTTTTACGAAAGATGATCTTATTACCTTTGCAGACAAAGCTTTATTTGAATCCAAGAAGAAAGGCCGTAACTCTGTTACCGTTTATACCCTGAAGAAAAGATGGTTTGGAAAGAAATACAGCGTTGTTTTCCAGAAGCAGGAATAGGTAAAAAATTCGTACAATAATCTAATTATCACACCTACATGAAAAAAGAGTACGGCGTAACCGCAAACCCTTAATTTTATTGGTAGCGGGGGTGGGATTCGAACCCACGGCCTCCGGGTTATGAGCCCGACGAGCTACCAGACTGCTCTACCCCGCGTTATTGTGCAAATATTTACTTCACCAGATATTCCATTCATCACTAAGTAGTATTTTCATCAGTATATCAGTCCATGCCGAACTGTCAAGAATAAAAAAACTTTCCTTTTTACACACCTATTTTGATACAATAGTTGCGACGGCCCAGATAAAAACACAATGATTTCTTCCCCAGGGCTTTACCCCTGGCTATACTCTTTCGTCCCTTCGGGACTCATTGTTATTTGATAAACAATTAAGGTAGAAAACCAAATGAAAATATTGATTATTGGAAGCGGAGGACGAGAACACGCACTTGCATGGAAAATTGCACAATCGCCACTGGTAAAACGAATTTTCTGCGCACCGGGAAATCCGGGAATTGCAGAAGTTGCTGAATGCATTGATATAGAGGCAGAAAATATTGATGGTCTTTACAACTTCGCCGTCAAACAAAAAATAGAGCTGACCATTGTTGGTCCAGAAGATGCTTTAATGGCCGGCATCGTCGACAGATTCAGGGATGGACATCTGAATATATTTGGACCCAATAAAAGAGCATCGATTCTCGAGGGAAGCAAGGTCTTTGCAAAAACCCTTATGAGAAAACACGGCATCCCTACTGCCGATTTTAAGGTCTTTGAAGATTTAAAGCAGGCAAAAAAACATCTGTCGGCATGCGAATTCCCTTTGGTTGTTAAAGCCGATGGTTTGGCCAAGGGAAAAGGTGTTTTTATCTGTAAGACATTGGAAGAGGCCAGCAAACACATAGACGATATCATGAAGGAAAAAATCTTTGGATGCGCGGGTGACAAGGTCGTCATCGAAGAGTTTCTTTCAGGAGAAGAGGTCTCCATGCTTGCAATTACCGATGGAAATACCATTTTACCCCTTCCATCTGTGCAAGACCACAAGGCCATTTATGATGGTGACAAGGGGCCTAACACCGGCGGTATGGGAGCATACACACCCGTACCATCGATTACAGAAGATATGCAGCTTTCCATAGAGGAAAATATCCTGGTACCCATCATTCATGCCATGAAGAGAGAAAACCGACCTTATAGCGGTGTCATTTATGCAGGATTAATAATCACAAGCACCGGCCCAAAAGTGCTTGAATTTAATGCCCGATTTGGTGACCCCGAGACTCAGGTACTTCTCATGAGAATGAAGAGTGATTTGGTCCCGCTCCTGTTATCAACGGGAAAGAATACTTTAGAAGATACTGAAATTGAATGGGATAACGGCGCCTCCATATGCGTAGTTATGGCCTCTAAGGGCTACCCCGATAAATATGAAAAGGGGTTTCCCATTTCGGGACTGGAAACAGTAAGAGGACTGGATAATGTCCAGGTCTTTCATGCTGGGACCTCCATGAAATATGGCAAGGTTATAACCAATGGCGGGCGGGTGCTGGCGGTCACGGCTTTGGGAAAAAATATACCAGAGGCGCAGAAGACCGTTTATGGTGCAATTCAAAAATTATCTTTCGAGGGGGCGCATTATCGAAGAGATATTGGCGCAAAGGCCATTTATCTAAAGACTTAGTGAAATGAAATTTATTATTAAAAAATCTATTCCTTCTTCCATCTTTTTTTTGTATATAATGGTTTTTTACGTTCTTATCGGAAGCACTTTATTGTCGTTGTTTGCAAATAACCAGGACAAACTTTTTTGGGATAAGAAATACGAAACGGAGACTTATATCTTTGGTAAAGAACCGGTTGAATTCTTAAAAGAGCATATTGACATCCTGCCCCGGGGAAAGGCACTGGATATTGCCATGGGTGAGGGAAGGAATGCTGTGTTCCTGGCAAAAAACGGGTTTGCGGTGGATGGTTGTGATATCTCAGAAATAGCTGTTAAAAAAGCCAAAGAACTGGCAAGGGAACACAATGTCGCGATCCATGCCTTTGTCTCTGATTTAGAGACTTACCAATTGCCCAAAGCTACCTATGATGTGATAGCGTGTTTTTATTATCTGCAACGCGACCTCATTCCTCAGATGAAAGAGGCGCTAAAACCGGGAGGGATGATTATTTACGAGACCTATACCATAGAAAATTGGGAACGCGGATTCGAAGGCCCGAAAAATAAGGATTACTTATTGAAACCGAATGAACTTTTAAACCTCTTCAAGGACCTTAAAGTTATTTATTACCGGGAACTGGTTTTAAACAACAAAAAAGCCGTTGCGAGCCTGATTGCAAAGAAATAAAAAACGTTTAGAACCACAGATTTCTCAGATTGCACAGATTTTTGGATTATTAAATTTCACAGATTTTGTGGTGTCAGGAGTTAACTCCTGACACCACACTAAGTCACCAACAGGAATATGCTTTTACACAGTATGTCATTTTCGAATGAATAACTATAATAATTCCTAACCCAAACAAGTCGGAAAAGACAAAATCCGAAGCACGAAATTCGTGAGTCAACCCTGTCAGGGTTTTAAACCCTGACAGGGTTAATTTTATTCATCTTTTTGCTGAAAATATCAAAATTATCTTTGGAAAATACTATGTCACTATTACAAGACGTTACCGACAAGCAACGTGAGGCAATTACCCACATCGAAGGACCTCTTTTGGTGGTGGCAGGAGCCGGGAGCGGGAAAACACGCGTGATTACACGCCGCATCGGCTATCTGATGTCGCAGGGTGTAAGGCCTCACAACATCCTTGCTATTACCTTTACCAACAAGGCGGCTGACGAGATGTATGAACGGGTAAAGCAATTTTCATCACATAAAGGACTCTGGGTCTCTACATTCCATAAGATGTGTTCACGCATCCTGAGACGCAACATCGACCGGCTCGGATATTCAAGGGACTTTAGCATCTACGACACGACCGATCAACTGAACCGGGTGAAGTCCATTATGGCCGAGCTTCAACTGGATACCACGCGGTGGAAACCCCGCAGTGTTATCAGCTCCATTAGCAATGCCAAAAACAAACTCGTTGACCCCGAAACCTTTAGCTCGACTGCTTCAGGCTTTTACAACCTCAACGTCTCCCAGATTTATAAAAAATATCAGGCTCTTCTTAAAGCCAATAATGCACTGGATTTTGACGACCTCCTGATAAAAACCATCGAGCTGTTTAAGACCCATCCCGATATTCTGGAGATGTACCAGGACCAATTCAGGTTTATCCTCATTGACGAATATCAGGACACCAATTATTCCCAGTATACCATTACCCGTCTCCTGGCAAACAGATACAGAAACATCTGTGTAACGGGAGACCCTGACCAGTCCATCTATGGCTGGCGCGGGGCGGATATCCGGAATATTATGGATTTTGAGAAGGACTATCCCGATGCTAAAGTGGTGTTGTTAGAACAGAATTACCGCTCTACGAAACACATCCTCCATGCGGCCTCCAGTGTGATTCAGCAGAACAAATACCGAAGACAGAAGACCCTGTGGACAGAAAACACCCTGGGAGAAAAGATCAAGGTAGTTTACTGTGAAGACGAGCACGGTGAAGCAGATGAAATTGCCAGATTAATAAGAGAACTGAAAAACAGAGGTATGAAATATTCTGAGATTGCGGTATTTTACCGTACCAATGCCCAGTCCCGAGTACTGGAAATCTCTTTGAGAAACTCCGGGATCGCTTACACAATTATTGGTGGTGTTGAATTTTATCAAAGGAAGGAAATAAAGGATATCCTTTCCTATCTGAGATTGTGCATCAATCCACATGACGAGGTGGCCCTGGAACGTACCATCAATACCCCTACCCGTGGTATAGGAAATACCACCGTGAAAAAGCTGAAAGACTGGGCTGCTGCACAAGGCACAGGTCTTTTTCATGCCATACAACACGTTGGCTCCATACCAGAAATTACGGGTAAATCGGCCTTAGCAATAAAGAGATTTTCTGAACTCATCTCCGGTTTACAGCAACTGCCCAGATCACCCGCAGAAGATATTATTAAACGAGTGATTGAAAGGACAAACTATTTTGCATTTCTCAGGGAATCCGGGGAAAAGGAATCGGAGGACCGTATCGCCAACGTGGAAGAACTGGTCAATGCCGCTCATGAATACGACATAACTTATGGAGAGGGTGATTTACAGGGGTTTTTAGAGGAGGTAGCGCTTGTTTCCGACGTGGATGAACTGGAAGATACCGCTGAAGCAGTGACCCTCATGACACTTCACACGGCAAAGGGACTGGAATTCCCCGTTGTCTTTCTTACCGGCATGGAGGAGGGGTTGTTGCCCCATTCCGAATCAAACGACGTAGATGAAGAAATTGAAGAAGAGCGAAGGCTTTGTTACGTGGGCATCACACGGGCAATGAAGGAGCTCTTCCTTACCCATGCCAAGCGCAGGATGCGATACGGGCAAATGAACGTATGCAAGCCATCCCGGTTTTTAGATGAGATACCGTATGAAATCGTAGATGCGATTGATAAAACAAATCGTGAGTATTCTTATAACACGTATTACAATAAAAGCCCGTCATTTCATGACACACCATCTGAATTTGATTTAGACACCGCCAATCCGGCAAGCGCAACACCGGGAGGAAATTCTCTTTCGTTTTCGAGCGGGGAAGTGGTCAGACACCCCCTTTTTGGTATTGGAAGGATACTGGAAGTCTCCGGCAGCAATGAAAAGGCAAGCGTCAAGGTGAGTTTTAATGTCGGTGGGACAAAGCATCTCATGCTGGCATATGCGAAATTAGAACGGGTAATATAAAAACCAATGATAAATTTCGCCATGTGAGGTCTTCTTACATCCAAGGCAAGATGCCGAAATAAATTCGGGGAATTTTATACAGGAAGGGTGGCACGGATAAACATCCAGACTGTGCCAAATGAAACTGTTCTTTGACAAAAAAGTTTGAAAAAGAAACCCTAGCAGGCACTATTTTTCAAAAGCGAGTTGTTTCAAGCTGAAATAATATGATAAGTGACTATCGATATCACAT